>CANOCV010000017.1 GCA_947564465.1 uncultured Roseburia sp.
CCTATGACCCTCTGCTTGTAAGGCAGATGCTCTCCCAGCTGAGCTAAGATCCCATGTCCTTGCAAGTTGTATAACTCTCAACTGCTTTGCTATTATACAACGAAAATGTACAAGAAGTCAACCCTTATTTTCACTTTTTTTACATTTTTTGTTTTTTTATTTTATTACGACTTTTTTAGACTTGAAACTGCCGGTATAAGTCGTACCCTTATATTTTTTATACGCCTTCACCGTAAAATAATACGTTGTACCAGACTTGAGTTTCTTTTTTGTAAAGCTTAAGCCCTTGGTATTCTTTAGCTTTTTCCACGAACCCTTCGCTTTGGTTTTATAATACACAGTATAGCCTGTTGCGCCCTTTACTTTCTTCCATTTTATAGTCGCTCTTTTCTTCCCAGGCGTAATCTTAAAGCTCACGGAGCCCGGAGCCGTCGCCGTATACAAAGAAGCATAAGATTCACTTGTTATCTGCTCCCCGCTCTGCTTCTTTAAGAAAGCCTTAACCGCAAAACGGTATCCCGTGGCAGAAGTCAAACCTTTGACCGTATAAGAAGCGGTGTTTGTGTTCAGCGTTGCTTTCTTCGACCATGTTTTCTTGGAATTGTTATATTGATAAACAATATATCCGCTTGCATTGGGAACCTTTTCCCAGGTCAGCTTGACATTCTTAGAGGCAGAATCCGCTTTCAGTCCGGTAACGTTAGAAATACTTGACATAGGGGCGTCTGTTGTTTTATCATCTGTATTTCCTCCGGTATTTCCTTCATTTCCCCCTGTCGCCTGATCCTTCTTTGTAAATTTCTCTATTTCTGCGATAATTTCATCCGCCGTTTTAGGACCCAATGTAAGGCTTTGTATTTTATTGCTTTGATCAATCAATACAATATATGGAAAAGTTCCTCCGCTTAAATTATAAAAAGAAAGATAAGTAAGAGCCAGATTATAATTTAGCATGGATTCATCATGACAGAATATGATATTCCCACTTGTATAATTTTGCGCAAATTCTTTTGTCTCGGACAAAGCGGCGCCGTATACATCTGCAAAAATCACCCGGATATCAGAACGGCCAACCCAACTGCTTTGATCAACATCCCGTAAGGTAGCCTTTGTATTGCCGCAAGTCGTATAGCCGAAAATCAGAACCGTTGTTTCATTTGGATTAGCTTTTGTAGATACAGTCGTGTCCTCTATGGATTTTAAGCCATATGCAATATTTTCAATGCCGGAATCAGTGTCTGACGGCGGCGTATCGGTTCCGCTTTCATCAATATTTTCAAATTTCTTGATTTCACTTAGAATCGCATCGGCTGTCGTTGTACCTGTCAGAAAATTCTGTACCTTATTATTTTTGTCAATCAGCACAATCATCGGATATGAACCGCCATTCATGCCAAAAAGTTTTCCATATGCCCCCATGACTCTAAAAATGATATCCGATTCAGCATAACAAAAGGTCATATCCTGACATTGATAGCCCTCCTCATATGCCAAAACCTCTTCCTGGGTATGCCCATTGGTTTCTGCAAAAATCACCCGGATATCGGAACGTTTCACCCAGTCACAAGAGGAAACGCTGTTCAATGTGGATCTTGTTTTGGAACAGCCTATATATCCAAATATCAAGACCGTAGTTTCGCCGGGATTGGCTCTCGTAGAAACACTTAAGCCCTTTGTGGATGTTAGCGTATATGTAGGATTTTCAATCGCCGTGTCTGCATATATCTCTGCTCCCGGCACAATGCTTGACAACAGGCATAGAACCGACAGGACGAAAATTGCAAACATATGAAGCATAGTCTTTTGCCAAAATTTTTTTTCTTTCATCAGATGTCCTCCTAACTTGATTCTGTGATCTTGAAGTATCTTCACCATGATCTTTGCAAAACTCCAAAACACATAGTTATTTCCATTATATTAGCACATCAGATAAAAATATACAACCAGACACAACCCTATATTATTTTTCACTTATTCGGTTACCGTTCATACCCTGCAATTATCTGCCCGTCCATAATTACCCATTTTAGAACGAGTCCCTCTTTTTTCAAGAGCAGCACATCCGCATTTTTTCCGGCGGAAATACTTCCGCATCTGTCATAAATGCCGACGCATTTTGCAGGATTCACCGCGGCGCATTTCACGGCCGACTCCAGCGGAATCTCCATCTTAAGGACTGCCGTACGCATACAGTCGAACAGATTTGTAACCGAGCCCGCTATGGTTCCGTCTGCCAAAACCGCACGATTCCCCGTCACCTTTACCGCCTGCCCGCCCAGTGTATAATCACCGTCACATAATCCGGCGGCTCGCATACTGTCGCTAATTAATATAATACGGCGGTCACCGAATATTTTAAATGTAGTCCTGACTGCCGCCGGATGAATGTGCACACCGTCACAGATAAGCTCCACTTCTACATTCTCATGATCCGCGGCTGCACCGACCACGCCCGGCTCCCTGTGCGTATACGGGTTCATAGCATTGTACAAATGCGTCACATGGCTGGCTCCTTTTCGAAAAGCCGCCGCAGACGTATCGTAATCCGCACAGGTGTGCGCCAGTGAAATAATCACCTTCTCATGGCGCTTTTCAATCAACTCCATAGCCCCCTGCTTCTCCGGCGCTATGTCAAGAAGCTTCACGCAGTTCCCCGACGCCTCATTCAGCCCGTCAAACATAGCTATATCAGGATTTCTAATGTACGCTCCGTTCTGGGCGCCCTTTTTTGCCTCAGACACAAAAGGTCCCTCCATATTAATTCCCCAAAAACGCGCCCTTCCCTTCCTGTGATCCTCCCGCCTGTACGCCTTTGCAATACGGCAGATTCCAAGCAGCGTTTCTTCAGGAAGCGTCATGGTTGCAGGCACAATGTTTGTCACGCCAACCGAAGCTTCATACTCCGCTATCGCGCCAACCGCCTCCCGCGTCCCGTCGCAGAAATCGTGATTCATGCACCCATGAAAATGAATATCCGTAAGCCCCGGTATCGCATAGCATCCGGAGCCGTCAATCACCCGTTCCTCCCCGGCCGCCTCTTCGCTTTCCACAAAAACCCCGTCTTTGATATAAATATCCTTTTCAACAAATATTCCTTCTTCCGTATACACACTGGCATTCTTGATAATCATGAAACCTCTCTCCCTTCCGCCCTAAAAACGCTATCCGATTTCAGATAATGCAGCCTCGTCAGCCACAACCGTCACATCATTGTGAAGCTGTAACACAGAAGCCTGCACCTGCGGCGTAATCGGTCCGAAAAACGCTTCTTTTACAATTGCCGCCTTATCCGCACCGCTTACAACCACCAGAATTTTCTTTGCCTGCATAATCGTTTTAATGCCCATTGTATACGCCTGGCGCGGCACATCCTCCATTGAAGAGAAGAATCTTTGATTTGCCTTCATCGTGGATTCCGTCAAATTAACGCAGTGCGTCTCCGCCTCAAAAGCCATACCCGGCTCATTAAAACCGATATGACCGTTATGCCCCAGCCCCAGAAGCTGCAAATCGACGCCTCCCGCCTCCGCAATTACCCTATTATAATCCCGGCATGCCTTATCACTGTCAGGTTCCATTCCATCCGGCAGGAAAGTGCGCTCTAAGCTGATATTTACCCTGCGAAACAGCTTGTCATTCATAAAATAATAATAACTCTGTTCATTCTCCCTGTCCAACCCCTTATATTCATCCAGATTCACCGTAGTCACCTCCGAAAAATCAAGATCCCCCTTCTGATACCATTCTACCAGCTGGGCGTAAGTCCCGATCGGCGTAGATCCGGTAGCCAGTCCAAGTACGCAATTCGGTTTCATAATAATTTGTGCGGATATGATATTTGCCGCCTTTCTGCTCATATCGCTGTAATCTCTTGCTTTTATAATTTTCATATTCTTCCTCCTTCCAGACATTCTTTCCTATGATATAAGAAGCAGGAGGCCCGAAGGCCTCCTAAATATGCTAGGGATTAGGTATTACCACATATCCGTAATACCTATATCATCTTCTTCATTTCATCAGCCACAAACTGTACTTTTGTGCCCACAATAACCTGCACGGATGTCTTGCTTGGCCTCATAACCCCCGCAACGCCCGCCGACTTAATCTTTTTCTCGTCAACCCGTGTGTAATCCTTAATCTCCAGACGAAGTCTCGTAATACAATTGTCAAGCGACGTGATATTTTCCTTTCCTCCAAGGCCTTCCAGAATCACAGCCGCTACTTCCGTAAAGTTGTTATTGGAAAGAACAACCTTCTTCTCTTCTTCCAGATCGTCGTCTTCTCTTCCAGGAGTCTTTAAATCCAACTTTACAATAACGAAACGGAATACGATATAATAAATCACTGCAACTACAAGACCAATCGGAATGATCGCCCATGTATTCATCGCTGCCGGAAGCTTCGCACACAGAATCCAGTCAATAAATCCGCCGCTGAATGTAAATCCCGCGCGAACCGGAAGCAGGGCGCATATTGCACATACAATGCCAGTCAAAAGTGCGTGAATTGCATACAGTACAGGTGAGAGGAACATAAACGCAAACTCGAAAGGCTCCGTTACGCCTGTCAGGAAGGAACAGAGAGCCGCCGCTCCAAGAAGACCTGCCGCCACCTTTTTCTTATTCGTCTTCGCCGTATGATACATTGCAAGTGCGCCTGCCGGAACGCCAAACATCATTACCGGGAAGAATCCCGTCATATACTGTCCTGTCTCACCGAGAATAGCCTCCGATGTCTCGTATCCGCCCATTCCCCAGAATTTGTAAAGATCCGCAATTCCAACTGCATCGAACCAGAATACGGAGTTGAGTGCATGGTGCAGTCCGAAAGGAATCAACAGTCTGTTGAAGAATCCATAAATTCCAACCCCAACGGCTCCGGTAGAGGATACGCCCTCACCGAATGCAACCAGTCCGCCGTAAATAATCGGCCATACAAAGAAGAGAATCACACTGACGACAACCGTTGCTCCTGCCGTCACAATCGCCACGCTCCGCTTCCCGCTGAAGAACGAGAGCGCATCAGGCAGCTTGGTGTTTTTAAACCTGTTATAACATGCAGCTCCAATCAGACCGGCCATAATTCCGATAAACTGATTTCCGGCAATTTTGGAAAACGCCACGTTTGCTTCCGCACCGGTAAACATCTCCACTGCCGCCGGAGACAACAGCGTCGTAATCATCAGGTACGATACAAGCCCCGACAATGCAGACGTTCCGTCCCTGTCGTCCGCCATGCCGATCGCCACACCGATCACAAACAGAAGCGCCATATTGTCGATCAACGCCGAACCCGCTTTACAGAGAAAAGCCGCAATGATATTTCCGCTGCCCCATCCTGACGGGTCAATCCAATAGCCAAGTCCAAGCATAATACCTGCTACCGGCAGACAAGCCACGGGAAGCATCAAAGATTTGCCCAGCTTCTGTAAATATTTCATCATAAAAATACCCCCTTTGCGTTTTATTTATGTAGTTCTGCCCTAGCCACAGAACCAATACCTTCACCTATATTCTATGAGACTTCACCTCATGAATACCATTTCGCACCGCATTTTCCTATTTCTGCAGACTTATAATCTCTTCCCCCTTAGAGACCGTGCCTGGCTTTGCCGCCTCAAATGCGGCAAAGTCGGTGTAATTGCAAATAACAATCGGTGTGATAATATCATACCCCTCCCCCTTAACCGCCTCAATATCCGCCTCCAAAAGCAAATCTCCTTTCTTCACTCTCTGTCCCTCACTGACATGAATCGTGAAGAATTTCCCATTCAGCTTCACTGTATCAAGACCAATATGTATCAAAATCTCCACGCCGTCATCACTGGTAACCGCCGCAGCATGGCCTGTCGGAAATATTGTTGTAACCGTACCGTCCGCAGGTGCATAAAATCGATTGTCGGCGGGAATGATAGCCGCTCCTTTTCCCAAAATCTCCTCGCTAAACGTCGCGTCACTCACCTCTTTTATACTTACCAGCTTCCCCGATACCGGCGCCCCGATTTTAATACCGCCGCCTTTTGCAAATAATCCCTGAAAAAGCTTCAATTTCCTCTCCTCCTTCCTCCTTGAATATGGTAGTGCCCTCGCCTTACTCCTCTAACATATATACAAATCTTTCATGCGCTTGATGTTGAGAGCCAGATAAATCTTTTCCTCCTCTGTCATGCTGCATTGATATTCTTTCTCTATATAGCTGTTAATTCCGGTAATAAGCATGTATTCCTGCCGATAATTTTCCCTGACAAATTGATACAGCTTATCGTCCTTATGTCCGCTGATCGGCTGTTCACAGACAAGCCTGTTGGCAAGCTGCTTCAAATCAGAAATCAATCGGTCTCTCGGATACTTCCTCTCATCTGTGATTTTGACATTTTCTTCTATAATCTCCATCATCTCGCGCATCATCTTAATCATAACAAAGGTCGTGCCTATTGCAGAGTTCAGCTCTCCGTTTATAATATGAAGCGCAATAGAAGCCGCCTCATCCTCCACCAAACGGCATCCCGTCCGCTCCTCTATCAGATCTAACGCATATCTCCCCACCGAGTATTCTAACGGATAAAAAATCTTCACCTCATCGTACAACGCATTGTTAAAATCCATTTTCTTAGAATACCGGCTTAGCGCAAAGCTGATGTGATCGGTCAGCGTAAGATATACATTCTGATTCAGCTCAATCTCCAAAACCTCTCTCGCATAAGAAATAATATCCGTTGACAACCTGATATATTCCAACGGAATAGATGCCAACAATTCTTTGAAATGCTCCTTGTCATCCATATGCTCAAGCCGAAAGATCTTTTCGATCCTGTCATCCGCAACTTCATTGCCCTGTCTTTTTCCATAGCCGATCCCTCTCCCCATAGCGATCAGCTCCACGCCCCCCTTGTCTCTTGCAGAAATAATGTTATTGTTAATAATCTTTTCAATGCGCAATTTTACCACCTCATCTGCCGCCGTCCGCTGCATTGTAATATAAAAAAACCAAACTTCATAAATCAACCCATTCGGTTAATCTATAAAATCTGGTTTTGCCCGCCTCTGCAGTAACAACCCAAACAGTCGAAAAATTGTTTTACTAATTATCTGTATTATAACAAGTTGCACAACATAAGTCAATATATAGAAATTTTTTGTCGTTATTTTGTATGTAATCAATATTGATCAACCTTATATCTTGTGCATATTGTCTATATCAATATTACTCCATGGTTCTACCTCGCAAAATATCAGCGCAGCCAAAAGAATCAACAAAATGTAGCAGAGCAGAAACACTCTGTCACCGGATACATAAACAGTCGGACTCATTCCCATTACCATACCTGAAGCAACGGCAGCAAGAAAAAACAACGCAGCAACCACCGAACCTCCCTGCTCTTTGATAAAACAAAAAATCAGCCACGCAAACACAAGTATCCATATCAAGACAAGAAATATCTCAAAAAGCACTCTCTTACTATATATCTGCCAGATCGCTTCATCTGTAAAATAATCCGAAATATTTTTCACAACTATTGTCATCACACATAAGCCTAAATAGCAGCATTGATATAATCGACCTTTCTTCAAAATTACAATCCCCATCAGCATCAAAATCGCCCAGAAAAACACATATCCCGGCACAAAAACTGCTTTCAGAAAATGCACCAGACCAAGTAATGCCTTGTCAAACAAATTGTACATATCAAATTCAGGATACCATTTGAGTACCTCAGCCTCATAACGGACGGCATTTCCAGGTGCCAGATATTGAATGAGAGCGTTTACAATTCCAAAAGCAAACAAAAGAATATAAGTACGCAAAATTCTTTTCTTCCTATAAAAAACATAAGCGCAGCAAAACCCCGCCATACACAAAAACACAGCCGCAGTCTGTTCCGCATAAGCCGCCAAAAACACCCCCGGCCAAGCCACAACTATATCAATTCCCGAAGCCTTTCTTCCAATGGCAACCGCAAGAAACGGATAAATCCCAATAAGCAGCATTGACGAAGGAAGCAGATAATTAAACGAACCTGTTATCCAGATTACAGAATTTCTCATAACAGACTCTGGCAGGAATATCAGCAAGATACATATGCATAGATTCAAAAAAAACACTCGTCTCTCATCCATATCCTCCCGAAACAACTGTGCAATACGTGAAATATAAAACGGCACAAGCGTATAGACAATTGAATTGCATACCTTCCACACAATTAACGGAAGATTTAAAAAAATAATATCCAAAAGCTGTAACGGTACTCTGCCTCCCCACAAACGATAAAAATCCCTGCACCATGAAAATATAGAACTATTTTTTAGCGACGGCTGATAAAACACATCATCGCTATACAAAACAACATCCCTATGAATCCACAGCGCATACGCAAAAAACAAGATTATCGGAATATATTTGTAAATCTGCTGTACTTTTCTACTCACCTTCATAACGTTCTCCTGCATAAATAATATAAGAATTTCCGGCCCTGTCCTCATACGAAACCGCCAGTCTTCGGCTTCCCTCTTCAAACATTTCCTCCGTTCCGTATGCAATCAGTCCATATACCTCACAATCCTGTTCTTTAAGCCTGGTAGTTTCAGGCAAAAATGCATGCGGATATGTTTTCAGCCGATAGGCTTTCCGCTCCTTGTCATCCACCAACAGCACCGCCACTTTTCTGTATTCTCCTATTCCCTCGCCAATCACCCAATTTCTGTAATCGTAACTTAGGCTCTCATTTCTCGAAACTGCCACAACATAGTATGTACCGTCATCTAAAACCTCTGTCTTCTCAACATCAAAATACCTGTTTTTAGACACAGACAACTCTGAAAATGACGAAATATCAATCTCCTTCGTATGATGATTTATCAAAATATAACAGATCATAAACAAACAAGAAATAAGGCAGCATACTCCCATTCCAAGCAGCATCTGCCACTCACTTTTTCGTTTTCGCATACTATTTTCCCCTAACCGATTTTTTTTACCTCTTCATCGCTGCACTCACTGATAATGTAATGCGGCCTTTTCTTTGTCTCCGCATATGTCTTCCCTATATATTGTCCTATCACCCCCAGACAAAATAACTGAATACCGCCGATAAATATAATAACACACATATTCGAAGCCCAGCCCTGTACAGGATCCCCAAAAACAAGCCTTCTTACAACAATAAACAAAACCGCAAGCAGGGAAATGCCCGTGCATCCGATTCCCGTCCAGGACGCAATACTTAACGGAGCCTGCGAGAAGCTTACAATCCCGTCAATCGAATATTTCAGTAATTTCCAGAAATTCCATTTCGTCTCCCCGGCCAAACGCTCCACATTTTCATAGGGATACCAATATGTCCGAAATCCGATCCACCCAAAAATCCCCTTTGAAAAACGGTTGATTTCTCCCATCTGCACGATGACATCCACCATCTCCCGCTTCATCAGGCGATAATCTCTCGCTCCGTCCACAATATCCGCATCCGAAATTTTATTAATCAATTTATAGAACATTCTTGCAAAAAACGAGCGGATCGGCGGCTCTCCCTTTCTGGATACACGCCTTGTCGCCACGCTGTCGTAACCCTGCTGCTCCAATATTTTTACCATTTCGGGAAGCAGTCCGGGCGGATCCTGCAAGTCCGCATCCATAACCGCCACGTAATCCCCCGTCGCATTGCAGAACCCTGCATACATCGCAGCCTCCTTCCCAAAATTTCTGGAAAAAGACAGATAACGAACCTCCTTTTTTTCCTTTGCAAATTCCCGGATAATGGGTAACGTTTCATCCTTAGAACCGTCATTTATATAAAGAATCTCAAACTCGTAATCCTTCATAAGCCTTACAATTTTCATTATTTCCTTATCAAAAAGCGGAAGGCTCACCGCCTCATTGTAACAGGGAATAATCAAGCTGATTTTTTTCATTTTCCGTCGTGCCTCCATTCTCTGTATTTTACTCCGCCAAAAGCCTTTCCACCAGCTTCACACATTCCGCCGCATCCTTCGAATACCCGTCCGCTTTAATTTCATCCGCAAAGCTCGGTGTAATCGCCGCGCCTCCTACTATAATCTTACTTTTACAGCCTCTCGCTTTTGCCAGCTCCACCACATCCTTCATCCGCATCATTGTGGTCGTCATAAGCGCCGACAGACCGATCACACTGGCATTCTCTCTAATCGCCGTCTCTACAATAAGATCCGCCGCTACATCCTTACCAAGATCAAGGACACGGTAGCCGTAATTTTTCAGCATCAGGACAACAAGATTTTTTCCGATATCATGGATATCGCCCTCCACTGTCGCGATTACCACAGTCGCCATCTCCTCTTCGCCCTCGCCACGGACAAGCATCGGCTCCAAATGCCCGATTGCTTTCTCCATTGTCTGTGCGCTCGCAATCAGCTGCGGCAGGAAATAAATCTGCTTATCAAACAAAACGCCGACCTCATTAATCGCCGCTATCAGATATTTATCAATCATTTCACCCGGCTCTATTCCCGCATCAAGCGCCGCCTTCACCGTGTCAATCACAGACCCCTTGCTGCCGGAAAGCACAGCCTGATATACCTCGGCCCCGGCGCGCTCCTTTGGATCTCCTATATTCTCCGAAGAAACCGTTTGGGACTTCGCAGTCTCCGTTTTATTTTCCAGACGATTCATCCGGTTGATATAACGAATATCGCCGCCATTCTTATGCAGCAGCATATCCGAGGCAAACGCCGCATTCATCAACAGCTCCTGAGACGGATTCGCAATCGCCATCGTAAGCCCCTTCGAGATCGCCATCGTAAGAAACGCCGTATTGACATACATTCTCGAAGGCAGCCCGAAAGAAATATTCGACAGTCCGCAGATTGTCGCAAGCTTCAGCTCCTCCTTACAATACCGAATCGTATCAAAGCACTCTAACGCCGCCTCCGGATTGGCCCCCACCGTCGCCACAAGGCCGTCCACAACGATATCCTCTTTATGCATCCCGATTGCCAGCGCCGCCTCCGTAATTGTCTCTACAATCTTGCGTTTCTCTTCGCTGCTTTTTGGTATTCCCTCATCCGAGAGCGGAAGCAAGATAAACATTGCCCCGTATTTCTTTGCAATCGGAAGAAGCTTTTCAAATTTTTCCTTTTCATAAGAAATCGAATTGACGAGAGCTCGTCCCGGATAAATGCGCAGCGCCTCCTCTATGATATCTACATGCGAGGAGTCAATACAAAGCGGACAGTCAACCGTTCCCGTCACCTCATAGATCGTCTCTAGCATCATCTGCTTCTCGTCAATCCCGTTCATGCCCATATTGACGTCAAGAATCACCGCGCCGTTTTCCTCCTGCTCTCTCGCCATCGTGCGCACAAGATTAAGGCTGCCCTCCTTTAACTCCGCCTGCAGCTTTTTCTTTCCGGTCGGATTAATCCGCTCCCCGACCACCATGAACGGTCCGTCAAGCTCAATCTCAACCGTCTTTCTCTCCGAGGCCAAAAATCTTCTTCTCTCTTCTTTTCTTTTGTACGCCGGCTTCCCCTTTACGGCATCCGCAAGCGCCTTAATGTGCTTTGGCGTCGTCCCGCAGCAGCCGCCGATTAGATTCGCACCCGCATCTACCAACCGGGCTCCAATTCTGGCAAATTCGTCCGGCGGCGTTTTATACACCGTATTGCCGTCAATCAGTTCCGGCAGCCCGGCATTCGGTTTGGCAAGGATCGGAATATACGATATCTCCGCCATCGCGCGCACCGGCGCAAGCATCTCCTCCGGTCCGGTCGAACAATTCATTCCGATGACATCCGCTCCCAGGCTCTGCAAAACTACGACCGCAGTCTTAGGGTCTGTTCCGTACAACGTTCTCCCGTCGGCCTCATATGTCATGCTGACCATAACCGGCAGGTCGGTCGTCTCCTTTGCGGCAATCACCGCGGCTCTTGCCTCCTGTAAACTCATCATTGTCTCCACAATAAACAAATCCACTCCGGCTTCGCACAGCACGCGTATCTGCTCCTTATAGACCTCTACAAGCTCCTCAAAGCGCAGCTCCCCCATCGGGTAAAGCTGCTGCCCTGTCATCGTCAAGTCGCCCGCAACGTACGCATCCTTGCCCGCCGCTTTCTTCGAAATCGCCACAAGCGCACGGTTCACTTCCTCTAACTTATCCTCAAGTCCATACTCCGAGAGCTTGATGCGGTTCGCCGTAAATGTAGGCGCAAGCAGAATTTTCGTCCCCGCCTCTACATAGGCTGTCTGAAGCTCCTCCATCACCTTAGGATGCTCCAAAATCCACTGCTCCGGGCAGACGCCGACCGGCATCCCCGCCTTCATCAGGTTCGTTCCCGTCGCCCCGTCTAAAATCACGATTTCATGTTCCATTAATTGTAATAGAGCTTCCTTTGTCATCCTAAGCTTCCTTTCTGCACTCGTTACGAATTTCTTCCATAATTCTTCGAATCAACCCGGTTCGGTTAAACGGCGTCATAAAATAAAAACCGTCCGCGATATCATAAAGACTCTTTGCCGTCTTTAGAGAAATCAAAATCGCCGCATCCTCGGCTTCCTCCCTCGACATCTCCGGCGTGTAATGCGCCACAATCTCATCCGAAATATGAATGCCCGGCATTTCGTTTTTTACAAACATTGCATTTTTATAACTCACAAGCGGCATAATCCCGCATAAAATCTTTGTATCCACGCGCTCCTTGATATAGCGGATTCTCTCCACATCATCCTTCGTATAGATCGGCTGCGTCAGAAAATAACGGCAGCCGTTTTGGATTTTCAGCTTCATCCGCTCTATAATCGCATCGACATTTGCTCCGTGATAATTGAGGGCTCCTCCAAAAGAAACCGGCTCGTCCGCAAACATATCCTCGTTCATCCCGCTCACATAGCGCATAAGCTTAATGGAATTGAAATCAAATACGGAGGTCACACGCTCTCTGTCGCCCCTTGCCACCGGATCTCCGGTCACAATCAAATAATGCCTGATTCCGTTCATATATGTGCCGAGAAGATTCGCCCGAAGCGCTATCACGTTTTTATCCCGGCAGCAGATATGCGGCATCACCGGCACTCCCGCCTCATGCTCCAAGCGCACCGCCAGCTGTCCGGCATCCATCCTTGCTCTTGCCATCGGGGAATCGGAAAGCGTAATCATATCGAGCTTTGCCCCGGCCAGCTCTTTTGCTCCGCGCAGCGCCTTAGAAGCGTCTGTCCCAAAGGGCGGGTCCAACTCTGCAATATAGACCTTTTCCCCGCGCGCAAGCTTTCTCTCAAAATCGGACTCGCAACTTCCCATCGCTACCTCCTGCGGCACTCCGATTTTTTTGGAAACCTGCGGAATCTCCTTCAACGCTTCGGAAAGCTTCTCGATATGCGCAGGAGTCGTCCCGCAGCAGCCGCCCATAACGTCCATGCCAAGCTCTGCAATCTTTTTCATTTCTTCCACATAATACGGTACATTATGGGAAAAGAGCGCCCTGCCGCGCAGCGTATACGGGTACCCGGCATTCGGCAGAGAAGTCACCGGCTTGTCGTTCGGAAACGTCAGCTCCTTTAGAAGCCGATACATATGCGTCGCCTCCACACCACAGTTAAAGCCATACGCATCAATTGTCTCCATCTGCGCCGCTGTTCTTACGATTTTCTCTGCGGAAAGACCGGACTTTGTATACCCGCTCTTATCAACCGAAAACTGCGCGATAAGAAATACATCCGCCTTTTCCTTCAGATAACGGCTCACCGGATCTATATAAACAAAATCCGTCTGCGTCTCAAACAAAAAACAGTTCGCGCCGCAGTCGAGAAAAACATCACAGATCCTTTTATATTCCGCAAGAACCGTCTCGTATTCCAGATGATCCGAATCATAAATCGTTCCGATATCCGCCGCAATAAAAACTTCCGCCTCATTTTCTTCTCTCTGAAATTCCGCCACGGCAGACTCTGCAATCTCATACGCCTTTCTTATTGTCTGCTCAATCACTTCCATATTGTCAAAAAACATAGAATTTGCCGCAAACGTATTCGTGCGCAAAAATCTGGCTCCGCTGCGCAAATACTCCAGGTGAATCTCTTTTATTTTCTCCGGCGCGGCTAAATTGGCCCGCTCCGCAAGCTCATTTTCTTTTTTGTATTTCTCTTCAAAATACGTGCCCATCGCTCCGTCCGCAACCAGACGGTTTGACCGTAAATATTCTTTTATCCTCATTGTTCCCTCCATGAATACTTATTAATTATAGATGGAAACATACGATACTGCAAGTATGAAAAATCGTGAATAAGAATTGAAAAAAAAGAGACATAATGATAATATAGCTTAAGAGAATCCCGCTTTGCGTAATATGTTTTCAAAACAGGAGAACAGAAACCATGAAAAAAGAAATCAAATTGATTGCCCTTGATTTAGACGGCACTTTATATAACGGCAACGGCCAAATTTCCGAAAAAAATAAAAGCGTCTTAAAACGCGCACACGATAACGGCATCACAATCGTAATTTCCACCGGACGCCCCTATATAGGGCTTCCAATCGACGAGATGACTGAAATCGGCATGGAATACGCAATCACTGCCAACGGTTCCGCCGTTTATCATGTCCCCGACAAAAAATGTCTGTTCGAAGACGCGATTAGTCCTGCGGAAAGCGCCGCCCTCTTACGCAGACTTTATCAATACACCTTTCACCTGGATGCATTTATTGACGGCGACGCCTACACACAGGCCTCCACGCGCCCCCTCATTGATAAGCTGCAGATACCGGAATCCCTGCGCGGCTACATTAAAAACTCCCGAAATGTCGTGGACGATCTTGCAGACTTCGTGATTTGTGGTAAGCTTTCTATCCAAAAGCTCACACTCAACTTTGTGCCGGACGAAAACGGCGTCCTAACCGACAGGGCAAAAGTCGCCGCTCTCTTAGACGAATATCGGAATTTCCATTATCTTTGCGGCGGCTTTGAGAATCTTGAGGTGAATAAAGCCGGGATCTCTAAAGCCAAAGGCCTTCGTTTTCTGTGCGACACCTTAAACATACCGCTCTCTCAGACGCTCGCCTGCGGAGACAGCGAAAACGATTATGACATCGTCACGGCAGCCGGCACCGGCGTCGCTATGGCAAATGCACAGCAGCTTCTTTTGGATGCGGCTGATTTTGTCACGCTCTCAAACGAAGAGGACGGCGTCGCGTATGCGATAGAAAAGTTTCTTTAAATACATTTTCCGTTCATTTCTTCTATCTTGTCCAGTTTCTTTGCCGTAACCTGCACCCATGCAGGACGGAAACCGCTGGCAATCGCATTTCGGATAGAGCCGATATTCGACCATGCGCAACAGTAAAAAGGTATAATATTTTTTCCTGAATTTAAAATTTCGACAGCCAATCTGCTGGTGAGCGCAGCTGCAATTCCCTTCCGTCTAAATTCCGGCAGAACATCAATCCCGATCTGCCACATGGACTCACAATCCGCGGAAGCCCCCGCCAGTCCGACCAGCCGCTCACCCTCGTATGCGCCTGCGGCTATCACATCCAATTCCGGACGGTCGGCACAGAGCGCATGGCTCCATCGCTTATCATATAATCCCTGAAAATCTTCCTTTTCCATCACCCGTATTTCATAAGGACAGCTGTTTTGCAATCTTTCCGCCAATCCATCCGTTATCAGAATGTCCACATCCGGCAGCGAATACTCCGACATGAAACAGATATCATACCCCAGGGGGCGAAGCTTTTGCATCAAAACATGCAAATTCGGCGTCTCAAAACAATGCTCTACGCGAAACTTATTTATATACTCTGTTACAATTTCTTTGAGCTCCGCAGAAACCGACGCGACAATATTAGAACCATATGACGTCAGGTCACAAATAAAAGGAAGCTCTAAATATTTTCTGGCATTCTCATTCTTCTCAGAAATAAACACTTTATTTTCCGTACCCGTAAAATCCTGCCATTCGCAGCTGCTGTCTACTGCCGACTGTCTCATGGCAATCTCCAAAATCTGCTTATTTGTCATAAAACCTCCATTCAACGCCCCCGCCCCGGACGCAATACCGCAAGTGCCACATAATGTAAGATTTCAAATTCCTTCGGCGCAATCTTATCCAGTAATCTCCTGTGTTCTGCATCCCATCCCGCAATCTCTGACGCCGACAGGGAAGCCCCCACTCCCCGGCAGGCCCGCATTCTTCCATGCCACGATTCCCTTGTAAACGGAACCATAACGTCGTATATCTCCTGTTCCTCCAACGCAAAATAGTCATAAGCCGCATCGGGAAGCGCAATCGGTCTTCTCGTTTCTTTTGCTCCCGTCCAATACGGATTATATTTCAGAACCAACTCTTCACTTGCCCCGGCAATCGAATCCTCATACGGCAGCCATGCCATATACATAATTAATAATCTGCCGTCTTCCTTTAAAACGCGCGAAATACCCGGCATAACCTTTTTATGGTCAAAATAAAAAAAGCACTGACATGCCGTCACCACGTCAAAGGTATTTTCCGAAAAATCTAATTTCTCTGCCGGAACTGCCAGAAATTCAATATCCATGTGTGCCTGACCGGCAAGCCGGTTCGCCTGATAAATCTGATTCCTTGAAATATCCGTTCCAACCCATTTTGCACCATATGGATACATATTTCTTGGCAGAACCCCCGTACCCGTCCCTAAATCCAACACCTTCTGACCGCTTACACACAATCCTCTGTCCGCTATCTTTTTGTAAAATACAGGGGGATAAATGTCCCTGTATGCCGCATAATCTTCCGATGTTCTTCCAAAGTCAAAAGCCTTCCCGTCGTCTATGTATTTATTTTTTATATCCATATTCCTTCAAATCCACCTTGCCGTCAATCACCTTGATCCCGTCCGCTTCCAAAAGCTTAGCCTGTGCCCTGTCCCCTCCAAACGCGAACTCTCCGGACAGCTCCCCCTTCGCATTCACCACTCTGTAACACGGAATCGAATCGGGATCGGGATTCTTATGAAGTGCGTTCCCGACTGCCCTCGCCATCTTTTTATCCCCGGCAAGCTCGGCTATCTGACCATAAGTCGCAACCTTTCCTCTTGGAATCTTCTTAACCGCCTCATAAATTCTTTTGGACGGGCTGTCCGTGACAAGATCATAGCTCTCCGCTATCATTCGTCTGATATCGTCATCCGGTACTGTCCCGTCCAAAATAATCGTATTCCAATGTTCCTTATTCTGATGCCACCCGGCAGTGACGGAAGGATAGGCATTTCGCCAAAAATCCCTCCACTCGGGATGCACCTTTACATTTAAATTAATATAACCGTTCCTCTCGTAAGTCCAAAGAAACGCCTTTTTACTTCCCTTCACCCTTACAAGCTGCCAGTTCGGATCGTGAAACGGAGCCTCCTGATATGTATCCGCAAACGACAGCCCATAAGCCAATGCCTCTTCTCTCGTTCTCAATGCCGATTCTCCACTTAAGCTTCGTCAATCGCTTTTCCTATATCATGACGCATATATTTATTCTGAAATGTCACCCATTCCGTCGCCGCATACGCGTTGGCTCTCGCCTCCTTAAGATCCGCACCCTTCGCCGTCACGCCAAGCACACGGCCGCCGTTTGTCACAATCTTACCCTCTCCATTTAAGGCAGTTCCCGCATGGAAACAGTAATAGCCGTCCTCCTTCAAGAAACGGTCAAGACCTCCAATCTCAAAGCCTTTCTCATAGGAAACCGGATAGCCGTCCGACGCCAACACCACGCAGACAGCGGCGTTATCCTCAAACTGCAGATCAATCTGATCCAGTGTGCCGTTAACGCAGGCTTCCATCACGTCAAGCACATCGTTCTTCATCCTCGGAAGTACCACCTGCGCCTCCGGATCACCGAATCTCGCATTGTATTCCAATACCTTCGGTCCCTCGCTTGTCAGCATCAGACCAAAGAAAATTACGCCGGTAAACGGCCTGCCCTCCGCCGCCATAGCGTCCACGGTCGCCTGATAAATATATTTCTTGCAGAACTCATCCACCTCTTTTGTGTAAAAAGGACTTGGAGAAAAGGTTCCCATACCGCCGGTATTTAGTCCCTGATCGCCGTCCTTAGCACGCTTGTGATCCTGTGCGGATGACATGATTTTAATTGTCTTTCCGTCCACAAACGAAAGCACGGATACCTCACGCCCGGTCATAAATTCCTCCACAACCATGTGATTCCCTGCGGCCCCAAATTTCTTATCCTCCATAATCTCCTTCACGCCGGCAAGCGCCTCATCCAAGGTATTGCAGATGAGTACTCCCTTTCCGAGCGCCAGTCCGTCGGCCTTTAATACGATCGGCAGCTTTGCCGTCTTTACATATTCCGCCGCCGCCGTCGGATCGTCAAACGTCTCATAAGCCGCCGTCGGGATATGATATTTCTTCATCAGATCCTTGGAAAATGCCTTGGAGCCTTCCAGAATTGCCGCGTTCTTTCTCGGCCCGAACACCCTTAAGCCCTCCGCCTCAAACGCATCCACTACGCCGCCGACTAACGGGTCGTCCATCCCGATAATCGTAAAATCAATTTCTTTTTCCTTGGCAAACGCCACCAGCTTCTCAAACTCCATAGCGCCGATTGGGACACACTCCGCAAGCTGCCCGATTCCGGCGTTGCCCGGCGCACAGTATATCTTATCTACACGGCTGCTCTTAGATACGCTCGCCGCAATCGCATGCTCTCTGCCTCCGCTTCCAACAATCAAAACTTTCATTTTATGTATCTCCTGTTCTATCTGTTCTCCATAATGCGCGCAAGCTATGCCTGCAAAATAACGTGTCCGTCCTCCAGAAAAACCTTTCCGTTTGCAATGAGATTGATCGCCTCCGGAAGAATCTTCCACTCCGCCTGCTCCATCACACGGCGCTGAAGCGCCTCGGGCGTATCGCCCTGCTTAACCGCGACAGGCTGCTGTAAGATAATCGGTCCCGTATCCGTACCCTCGTCCACGAAATGTACGGTCGCGCCCGTCACCTTTACTCCCTTTTCCAATGCCGCCTCATGAACCTTTAACCCATAGTAGCCCTTTCCGCAGAAAGAGGGAATCAACGACGGATGAATATTAATCATCCTGTTCTTATATTTTTCAATCATCATCGCCGGAATCACAACGAGAAATCCGGCCAGCACAACGAGATCCACCTGATAGGAATCCAGCTTCTCTAAAAACGCCAGATTAAACTCCTCACGGCTGCTATAATCTTTCGGAGAAATGCACACAGATTCAATACCCGCACTTTTCCCGCGCTCTAAGGCATATGCGTTCTTATTATTACTGATTACCACCTCTATCCTCGCATTGGTAATCCGTCCGTCCTCAATCGAATCCATAATCGCCTGCAGATTTGTCCCGCCGCCGGACACCAGCACTGCCAGTTTTAGCATAATGTAACTCCTTTTTCTCCATCCTCAACCTTACCTACCACATACGGCGTCTCTCCCGCCGCCTTGATTGCCTCTATGGTGCGATCTGCATCCTCTTTTGCAACGGCGAGCACCATGCCAAGTCCCATATTGTAGGTATTGTACATCATCTTCTCTTCGACAGCGCCCTCTCTCGCCATCATGGTAAAGATCGGCGGAATCGGATAGCTCGCCTTCTCAATCACCGCACGCTTGCCCTCCGGCAGCATTCTCGGTACATTCTCGTAAAAACCGCCGCCCGTAATATGGCTGCACGCCTTGACAACGACACCCGCCTCTTTGATCGAACGCAGAGCCTTCACATAGATCTTTGTAGGAGCCAAAAGAGCCTCTCCAAGCGTAGCGCCAAGCTCCTCATGATATGTATTCAAGGTCTCTTTATCCATCGTAAAAATTTTGCGCACAAGGGAAAATCCGTTTGAATGTACGCCGGAACTTGCCATGCCGATCAGTATGTCGCCGTCTGCAAGATCCTTTCCCGTAATGATATCCTTCTCATCCACAATCCCCACTGCGAAGCCTGCAAGATCATATTCGTCCTCCGGATAAAATCCAGGCATCTCCGCCGTCTCACCGCCGATTAACGCCGCGCCACTTTGCTTGCAGCCCTCCGCCACACCGCTTACAATCGTCGCTATTTTCTGCGGATAATTCTTGCCGCACGCTATATAATCCAGGAAAAATAATGGTTCTCCGCCTGCACATGCAATATCGTTTACACACATTGCCACACAGTCGATCCCGATTGTATCATGCTTATCCATGATAAATGCAAGCTTCAGTTTCGTTCCTACGCCGTCCGTACCGGATACCAGCGTCGGCTTCTCCATATCCTTAAATGCAGCCATGGAAAATGCACCGGAAAATCCGCCAAGATTTGTAAGCACCTCTTTGCGCATCGTACCCTTCACATGCTCCTTCATCAATTCCACGGACTTATATCCCGCCTCAATATCTACTCCTGCATTCTTGTAATCCATTATTTTTCCTCCCATTTATACTGTTTATTTATTCCTTTTCGCTCTGCCTTAAGGCACCGCTTCCATGCCACTTCATTGTAACCTGATTTACATAGAAATGCAAATTATATATAACGATATGTCCTATTAGCTATCCTTATTAATATCCGCCAAAGCTACTTATTCTTTTTCACCGCATCTTTTTCCGCCTGCCTCGCCTTTTGCACTCTCTCCTCAATCGCGGCGACAACGGTCTCCAACACTTTAATTCTCGCAAAATATTTGTTATTGCCCTCCACCACAATCCACGGCGCGTACATTGTAGAGGTTCGAACAAGCATCTCGTCTACCGCCTTTTCGTACTCATCCCACTTTGCCCGATTCCGCCAGTCCTCCTCCGTAATCTTCCACTGCTTCGCCGGATTCTCCTGACGCTCCTTAAAGCGGCGCTCCTGCTCGTCCTTATCAATATGCAGCCAGAATTTTAAGACGATATTTCCAGCCGTGGCGAGTTCCTCCTCCATCTGGTTCATCTCCCGATATGCACGCCTCCACTCGTCCTCGCGGCAAAAGCCCTCAATGCGCTCTACCATCACGCGCCCGTACCAGGAACGATCAAAAATCGCGATATGCCCGGCCTTTGGCATATTGTTCCAAAACCGCCACAGATAATGATGTACTTTCTCAATATCATTCGGAGATGCGACAGGGTTCACTGTATAGCCTCTCGGATCAAGCGCCCTGGTCAGTCTCTTGATGGCTCCTCCCTTGCCGCCGGCATCCCATCCCTCAAATGCTAACACAACCGGAATCCGATAGCGGTAAAGCTGATTGTGAAGCTCGGAAAGCTTCGCCTGCAGCTTTGCGAGTTTTTTCTTATACTCCTCCTTCGACATCTCCTGTGACGGCGAAACTCCGGCAAGTACGGAGGTGCGGAGGCTTTCCTGCAGCTCCTCCTCTTTTGGATTCTCCTTTGACGTGCCCACAGATACCTTTCCCGCTTCGGACATACTGACCTTCTTCGCGGCAACCGCGCCCTCTAACGCCTCTACTACTACCTGCATCATCTTTACCGCCGCATATTCCCTGTCCGTTCCCTCAATAATATGCCACGGCGCGTAATCACTGTCCGTCTTTTCCAGCATCTCCTCATTCATGGCAAGGTATCCGTCGTAATACTTATTCCGTCTCAAATCCTCCCCCGTCACACGCCACGCCGTCTTTTTGGAAGCAAGCAACGTCTCAAAACGTTTCTTCTGCTCTTTTTTGGAGATGTACGCAAACAGCTTGACAATCACAACCCCGTCATCCGTAAGCTGCTTTTCAAAGGAACAGATTTCTCCGTACGCACTTGCCAGCTGCTCCTTCGTGGTAATCCCGTCGAAGCGGTCGGTGAGCACGCGTCTGTACCAGCCTCTGTCAAAAATCGCGATACGCCCGCGCGCCGGTGTCTTTGTCCAAAAACGCCACAAAAACGGACGCATCTTCTCTTCTCTCGTCTCCACCGCCGTAGAGTAAACGGTAAATCCACGCGGGTCAAGCGGCTCAATCATTTGATTGATCAAAGTCCCTTTTCCCGCTGCGCCAAGTCCCTCAAAAACGACAATAACCGGTATCCCCGCTTCCTTGCAGGCGCGCTGCAGATACGATAACTTCGGCTGCAGCAACTCCATCTGCTCCTTGTACTCTTTCTTTCCCATCTTTTTGTTCAGATCAATTTTTTCCAGCATACATACTCCTTCCCGCCGCATGAGGCAGCTCCATCTGCTCCTTGTACCAGAGATTCCCTTTATATCCATTATTATACCACTTTCCCTGTTGAATATAGCATAAAAATCTTCTATAATATTCAAAATAATATAAAGCTTATGGAGGAAAACGACATGAAATTTATATCCTGGAATGTCAATGGCCTGCGTGCCTGCATGAAGAAAGGATTTTTAGAGTTTTTTGAGACAAGCGACGCAGATGCGTTCTGTTTACAGGAAACAAAGCTTCAGGAGGGACAGCTAAGCCTTCCCCTTGGCGATTACCGCCAATATTGGAATTATGCAGAGAAAAAAGGCTATTCCGGCACTGCCATTTTTGTGAAAAACGAGCCTCTCGCCGCAACATACGGCATGGGAATCGAAGAACACGACAAAGAGGGACGCATCATCACCCTGGAATACCCTGATTACTATCTTCTGACCTGCTATACGCCGAACTCCCAGAACGAGCTAAAGCGCCTTTCCTATCGTATTCAGTGGGAGGATGCCTTCCTCGGATACCTAAAAGAGCTTGAAAACAAAAAGCCCGTCATTCTCTGCGGCGACCTAAATGTTGCCCATCAGGAAATCGACCTGAAAAACCCAAAAACCAACCGGCACAACGCCGGATTTACCGACGAGGAGCGGGAAAAATTTTCGGCGCTTATCAACAACGGATTCACCGATACGTTCCGATATTTCTACCCGGACCGAACCGATATCTATTCCTGGTGGTCTTACCGTTTTCACGCGAGGGAGAAAAACGCCGGATGGCGGATTGATTATTTCCTGACATCAAATTCTCTTCAGGATCATCTTTTAGACGCCAAAATCCACACCGACGTTTTCGGTTCCGATCACTGTCCCATTGAACTTGATGTCGCACTATAAATATTTCTCTTCAAATTCCTTTGCACGCATCGGTTTGCCAAAATAAAAGCCCTGAATATACTGTACCTTCATATCGCGCAGCTTCTGAAGCTGCGCTTCCTCCTCCACTCCCTCCACACACATGTGCACACCGATTGTCTCCGCCAGCTCGGCCACCATCTTGACAAAGACTTCGGAATAATCATCCTTACCGATATCAAGAACAAAACTGCGGTCGATTTTAATAATATCAATCGGCATTTCCCTGATATGGCTCAGGGAAGAATAGCCCGTCCCAAAATCATCCAGCGCAACCCATACCCCAAGCTGTTTGATTTCTGCAAGCACCTTTTTCATACGCCCCATATCATTGATTGCAAGGCTCTCCGTCACCTCAAGCGTCAAGTTCTGTGGATTTACACCCGTCTCTTCAATTACGCTGCGAATCCGGTCCACCATATCGTTTTGTAAAAGCTGCACCACTGACAAATTGATATTCACCCGATACTCAGGATGCCCCAAGTCATTCCAATGCCGCAGTCTTTTACACGCCTCCCGCAGCACAAACTCTCCGATCGGATTAATCAGTCCTAAGTACTCGGCAAGCGGAATAAATTCTGTCGGCGTAATAAATCCCATCGCCTGCGAATTCCATCGTATCAATGCCTCGGCTCCCGCACAAGGATCCCCCTTACGCGAGATATCAATAATCGGCTGATAATATATCTCAAATTCCTCACAGGAATTTGAAGTCGCATAACGCATGTTTTTCTCGAGATCAAGCCGTTTAAATGAGGTAGATTCCACGTTGTCATCCCAAAATTTAATACGGTTCTTTCCGCCCTTTTTCGCCTCATACAATGCCATATCGCCTTTTTTTATCAAATCAGACACCGAATCCTCATCGCAAGGAAATCTGACGGCTCCCATACTCATGGTACAATAATAATCCGCTCCCTTTAAGAACCATGGTTTTGAAAAAATCTCTTTCATCTTTACAAGAATATCGTCAAGCATATGATACACCTGGTACCTGACGATTATAATAAATTCATCCCCGCCCATACGGTAGCATGTGTTCTCAATCCCCTCCACCCGCTGCAAGCTGTGGGAAATTGCCTGAAGCAAAACATCTCCATACTGATGCCCAAGCCCGTCATTGATATGCTTAAAATCATCCAGATCAATATAAAGAAGCGCGCCCTGACCGCCGTTCTCCTTCGCCTCCTGCACATACCTTGCAATATCCTGCTCACAGCGCATACGGTTATACAGTCCCGTCAGAAAATCATTATTTGCCTGCTTTTCAATTTTCTTCTGGTACAACTTCTTTTCGGTCACCTCATAAACCGTAGAGAGAACCACATCTCTTCCGTCAACCCAATGGATATCCGTGTGATAAATATCAAACCAGCGGTTTTCCTCCTTAGCGTAATACTCATAAAAATGCCGGTTCTCTTCGCATCCTCTTCCGCCGGAAATCATCTCTGCGGCCTGCTCTTTTTCCATTCCCGGAAAGAACCTTAAAATATTCTTGTTCGTATAAAATATCTCCCGACTCAGCGGATCCCACACACAAATCGCACATCCCACATTCTCAAGAATTGCCGCAAGCGAGGCATAAGAAGTGGCAAGAGATTCCTTTGCAATCTGCTTCGAGCGAATGCTCTGAATAATCTGTTTTATTTCGTTTAAAAACCGTATCTCCGATGATGCCCAGACACGTTCCCCCTCCCTGTGGGAAAACAAAAGATACATATCAGACTTTCCGTTTACCTCTATCGGCAGACTAACCAAGGCCCGATACCCATATTTTGCGAAAAATTCCTTCCACTTTTCCGGCAGCTCGGAATTGGAAGAAATCATATAAGGTCTGCCGTCTGCAAACGGAAACTCCTCCGCAGACATTGACTGTGTCCTCCCTGCCGGCTTCCCGTCCCGCATATACTCGCTGACCACCTCAAAGCTTCCATCGCAATCAGCCAGCAGCATCCCGCGCTCAATTTTCAGATAATTGCAGACCTCGCTTAAAATTTCATCCGCAACCTCCGAAAAGACATTTTCACTCTCCAGATTTTGAAGAACCGCGGTTATCGTCTCATTGCGCTTTAACTCTTCCTCCATCTTTTTCTGATTCTCACGGCTCTCTAAGAATGCCTCCTGTGCCAAAAGCTCATCCAGCTTCACCGCAAAATACTGCCGCGTCTGCATCTCCAAAAACTCTATGGAACGATAAAACTGCTCCGTAGTCGTCGTCTTCACACATGCCGGAATATCCTCTCCAAAAATACCGTCCTCTTTTATCACACCGATTACAATCCATATTGCCGCAAGCTTACCGCCCACTCTTATTCCGACACCGCACATTTTCAAATACGGTTCCTCAAGCTCTTCCTCAATCACGTCCTCAAGCTCCTGCGCAAGCAGACGGTCCAGCAAAAGTACATGACGTGCCATACCGATCTTTTCATGAATATAATTGAGTTCCATGCGGCTGCCGTAGGCGCGTGTCACTACCCCCTGCGTTCTGCTCAGGCAGACGCAGTACAGATTCGTAGCGGCGCAAAAACGATCCTGCAGTGTCTGCAAAAGCTCCACGTCCATAAGCTCCTGCGCGTAATCCGTTTTCTCTTCCTTTTGATTTTCCACTATGTATGCCATAAACTACCCCTTAAAATAAATAATAAACAGATAATAACCTTCTTTTTCACGAATACAGTATTCCTTTTTTAAATAAAAGTCCTTCCTCAGACGAAGATACTTTTTCACAAATCCATTTTCGCCCGAGTACATTACAATGACCCCCTGCTCCCTCAAAAGCGATGCCGCCTTTTCAAAAAAGCGTCCGTAAAACTGATCCTGTTCTTCTTTTGTTCTTTTGCCGCGCACCGGCATGTCCGTTACAATTTCGTCAAACAGATACTTATGTGTGAAATCAAAAATATCCCGATTGATATAATTGATATTCATTCCTGCTGCCCTCGCGTTCTCTCTTGCTCCAAGAATTGCCTCACCAAAGCTGTCCACACCGTACATATCGCCCGCCGGAACAAGAAAATCCCGCTCAATCAACAGCGTGCCCACACCGCAAAACGGATCGAGCACCTGCGCCCCCTCTTTCAGATAAGGCGCGGCAAGCCGCATCAGCAATGCCGCCGTCACCGGATGCATGGAGAGCGCGGAGGCGCACTTCCGGTAGGAAAACCGCCGCATCGGAATCGTATATAATTTCAGACACGGAAATAGTGTCTTATCCTTATTCACCAGCAGGCGAATCTCAATCTCATAGCTGTCCGTAGAATTAATCAGTTTCCTCTCAAATTTTTCCTCAATACATGACGCCATTCGGCGGATGAAATCGCCCCTGTTTCCGGCATCTCCCCCCTTTAACTCAATGCGGAAATAAAAAGGCCACTCTCCCTCATGCATCGCGCCGAGCATCTCCGTCAAATCCGACTCAAACAGCGCGTCGGCAACCGCCTGCGGATCAGGCTCTATATGCTTTTTGGCATTCGTTAGAAACAAAATCTCGCGAAAGGTACGAATTTCAAGAATCTCTCTGATTGCGGAGGTTTTCACCTTTACGCCTAAAGAAATCACAGACGACTTCCGGCCGCCAAGCTGTGACAATGTGACCTCCCTGAAATTCGGGTGCGTAGTCAGGATCATTTCATATTCTTTGTCATATCCCGTAAACTTGTGTTTCTTTCCTCCGTCCAGTTTGTGCAAAAGCTTCTCTAACGCCTTGATCTCCTCACGTATATGCTTCTTTTCCTCTTCACCCACAGGCGTAGCGCACAGCTGTGCGTACCTCTCACGAAGCCTGCCGGAATACGCCCGGCAGTCAAACGCCCCCAGCGCCTGAAGATAAGCGCTCCTTACAAACAGCTTATCCTCCCTCTCATATGCAGCAAAGAGCGCCTCCGCCGTATCCGGCAAAGCAAGCTGTCCTAAAATCTGCGCCGCATTTTTTCTGGTTTTTGCATCCTCATGCATCAAAAAAGACTGTACGGTCCGGCAGTTCATCTCCCACTGACGCACTGCCCCCTTACAGTCCTTTTCCTTTAATTGCTCCTTTAACGAAATCAGATTCGCCCTGACCTCTTTCTTTTCCTCTAAATTCCTGCAAATTTCTTCTATCATGATATTCCTTCACATAATATAATTTGATGCCGCCGTATTTATCCGGCAATCCGATACAAACATTTTACTGTAAGAATGTTCATTTTGCAAGAACTTCGTGATTCCTTCCGAAAATATTCCGAAAACCATTTTCTATGTATTGTCCTCGGGATATACCCCATAATCTTCAATATACTGCTGCGTATCCGAGATAAATTTTTCCCATGCATCGGGATTTTCCACATAATATTTCGGGCAAATCTTTCCCGTCACATCATAATGGCGGATAATGTCCTTTTCCGTAAGTCCATACCGTCCCTGAAGCCACGCCACAAGATGCACAAGTGTAGCGTAGGTATCGTCTGTAAACTTTCCGGTTTCATCCGGTATACAGCACTCAATGGAAATCGTATCATGATTTCTGTCATTGGACGCATAAGAGATCTCATTACACGGAATGCACTGAATGAGCTCCCCATCTATTCCGATCACAAAGTGGCTGCTGGCGCTTGTATCATGACTGTCCTTTAATCCCTCAAAATAATTCCGGTTTTGCTGCGCCGTTGTCCCCGGATTCGCCGTATAATGCACAACAATTCCTGTAATTTTGTCAATCGCTGTCCCCGGCCTCGAATATTCATTGACCGTCAAAAGCTGCACATCATACTCCGGCGGCGTCTCAATAATTTTAACCGGATCAGACTTCGCAAGCCCTGCCGCCAAAAGATTCCCGGCCTGAAGCTCTCCCCCGCCCCGGCCGCCAAACAGTCCTATTATTTTTCCCGCCGTAAAAATAATAAAACCCACTGCCAGCATTGTCATGCCAAGTCTCACCGCTATCTGAATATTCCTCCGCCTGCGCTGCCTTCTTCGCCGCTCTTGCATTCGTCCTTTCCTGCCGCCGCAATAATTACCTGCTCTTCTTTCACCCATTGTCCTTCTTCCCTTCAAATTTCTGTTATTATCTTAAGCGACAAATAAAAACAAAGATTGACAAAATTCTTATATTTTTTTTAATAAAAACATATTTTTCATTTTACTTATACAGCTGCTTTAAAAGCGCAATCTCCGCCGCATATCCCGGAAGCTCATTCGGCGTTTCCAGGTAAAACGGCAGCTCCCTCAAGTCAGGGTGATTCACAATCCGCTCCATTGCCTCTATCCCTATACTTCCCTCCCCGATCCTCTCATGTCTGTCCTTGTGGCTTTCGAAAGGATTCTTGCTGTCATTTAAATGTACGGCCTTCAATCTCGAAAGTCCCAAAACAGAATCAAACTCCTTTAGCGCCTCATCAAGATGCCCCACAATATCATACCCCGCATCATACACATGACACGTATCCAGACAGACGCCAAGCTTATCCGAAAGTTCAACCTTATCAATAATCGCGCGCAGCTCTTCAAAGCTTCTCCCCACCTCCGAACCCTTTCCGGCCATCGTCTCTAACAAAACCGTCACCTTTTGATCCTCTTTCACAATTCCGTTCAAATGTTCGGCGATCAAGTCAATCCCCGCTTCACTTCCCTGCTTTACATGACTACCCGGATGGAAATTATACATGACATCCGGCAGATAGGAAAGCCGCATCAAATCATCCTCCATCACATTTTTGGCAAACTCCCGAATTTTCTCATCCTTCGCACAGGCGTTTAGGGTATAGGGCGCATGCGCTAAAATCCTGCCGATCCCGTTTTCTTCCGCGAACCTCTTATAAGCCTCTATATCCTCTATATCCAACGGTTTGGCCGCGCCTCCTCTTGGATTTCTTGTAAAAAACTGAAACGTGTTCGCCCCTATTTTCACCGCATCCTTCCCCATAGCAAGATATCCCTTTGCCGAAGAAAGATGACAACCGATTGTAAGCATAGACCGCTCCTTTCCTACTGCATTTTTATAATTCCATTGTAAACATTCTTCGTTCCCTCATCGCTTGCGTCCCCCAGATAGTACTCCTCGTCCGCCGTACGAATATAGATAACATACTGATTCCTCGGATTGTACAAAGTCTCAAAATCACCCACGTTCCTGACATGAAACGTTCCCTTCTGAAGATTTTCAAGGCTGCTTCCGCTCTTTTTAGACATAATCGGCAGCTCTTCCACCAGCTTCACTTCCTCAATATCCGACAGCATAATCCTGTAATTTTCCCACAGCTGTCCCGCAGTTATCACCCCATCCTCAATTTCAAGATAAATCGGCGTAAATTCTTCCGCAATCAGCCAGCCTCCCATAACGGGCAATATAAGAATCACGACAAGAGAAAATATGTAGAGCGCCTTGCCCCACGGCTTTGCCATGTTCACAGTCATACCGATTCCCACACGATTCGTAACAATGCCGTTCTTGTCATTTGGATTATAATAGATTAACCCCCACTTCCAATAACGGTCTTCATCCTCCGTTCCTTCACCCAAATGCTTTTCCTGCTTTATTTGCATGATCTTTTTATTCGCCCAAACAAACGGTGTAACTGTAAATATCAGTATCAGGCACACCCATATCATCCAAAATGTTAACGCAATCGAAAAATACGGAAAGAAGAAAAACGGAATCGGAACCAGCAAAAGCACGATAAAGTTCCTCTTAAGTCTCTTTTCATACTCCGAAGCAATATCAGTAATTTCGGTATCACAGATATCTCCTGGCATTGTAACTGCAAACCACCGATTTTCTTTCCGTTTTCCCTCTGTCTTCATGACAAAATATAGCACAAGAAGCACCGGATACATCACGATTGTAAGAAAAAACATAAACCATCCCATAATATTCGTTACTGTTCACTTCGTGCCCAGTACTGCCTCCTTTCGTATGCGAAACCTTAACCGCCGAAAAACCGCAGGCAAATCTCACCTGCGGTCTTTGATTCTCTAATTACATTTTTATGCCAACGCTGCCGTGATGATTGCCATGGAATACACCTCTCCTGCGTTACATCCCCTTGACAGATCATTGATCGGAGCATTAAGCCCCAGAAGAATCGGGCCGTACGCCTCAAAATTACCAAGGCGCTGCGCAATCTTATAGCCAATATTTCCGGCACTGATATCCGGAAAGATAAATGTGTTAGCATGGCCTGCCACCTCAGATTCCGGACACTTTGTACGTGCAACACGCGGAGAAACGGCCGCATCAAACTGAAGCTCCCCGGCAATCGGAAGATCCGGCGCCAGCTTCTTGGTCTTTTCCGCCGCATTGCGCATTTTGTCCACATCCTCTCCCGCTCCCGATCCAAAGGTAGAATAGCTTAAAAATGCAACCTGCGGGTCAACACCGAAAATTCTCGCACACTCGGCCGTTTCCAGAGCGATTTCCACAAGATCATCTTCGGTAGGATGAATATTAATTGCGCAGTCACCCATCGCAAACACCTCATTCTCGCCCGTCGCTGCCGGGCGTACCAGAATAAAGCATGAGGATACGATCTTATTCCCCGGCTTTGTCTTAATGAGCTGAAGAGCCGGACGAACCGTATCGGCTGTGGAGTATGTTGCCCCGCCTAAAAGCGCGTCCGCCAGTCCCATCTTAACCAACATCGTTCCGAAATAATTCGCCTGCGAAAGCGTCTTCCTCGCCTGCTCCTCCGTCACGCCCTTGCTTTTGCGAAGCTCACAGAACATCTCTACCATTTCATCTATTCTGTCAAATGTCCGCGGATCTATCACCTCTGCTCCACGTATATTAAATCCGCTCTCCTCTGCTGATTCCGCAATCTCATCCATATCGCCGACCAAAATCGGATGTAGGAAATTGCTTGCCAAAAGCCTGGATGCAGCCTCCAAAATACGAGGATCACTTCCCTCCGTAAAAACAATTTTTTTTGGGTTTTTCTTTAGAATACCGATTAATTGTCCAAAGCCAAACACTGCCATATTTTTACCGCCTTCTCTTTTTAAATATTTTAGTACCTGTCTATTATTGTATACACTTTTTTATGATTTTCAAGGTCTGAACTTTATTTTGTACAATTTATCTATGTATTTTTAGGGAAACAAAAAGTCCCCCTAAATGTCACGGATAATTTCCTTTAACGTTTCCGCAGATTTTTCAAGTCTTTCCTTCTCTTCTTTGCTCAACGAAATCGGAATTACCTTTTCCACGCCGCCGGCGCCAAGGATTGCCGGCATACTCAAAACAACGCCCGAAATCCCGTACTCCCCGTCAATATAACTTGATACCGGCAGGATGGATTCTTCGTTGCGTACAATCGCCTCACAGATTCTGCGCACTGCCATGGCAATTCCGTAATACGTCGCCTGCTTCCTCTCGATAATCTCATACGCGCTGTTTTTTACATTTTCAAAAATCCGCTCCGTCGCCTCCTCATGGCTGAAATGCCCGCGCAGCTCGCAAAAATCATTCAGCGGAAGTCCCGCCACCGTAGCGCTGCTCCAGACGGCAAGCTCGCTGTCACCGTGCTCCCCGATAATAAACGCATGTACGCTTCGGCTGTCAACGCCAAGATGATGCCCCACCTCATACTTCAGTCTGGCCGTATCAAGCACCGTTCCCGAACCGATTACGCGGTTCGCCGGATACCCCGAAAGCTTTAATGCCGTGTAAGTCAAAATATCGACCGGATTGCTCACTACAAGCAGAATGCCGTCAAACTCCCGGGAAGTTATTTCCGGTATGATTGAATGAAAAATCGCAACGTTCTTATGCACAAGATCCAGACGTGTCTCACCCGGTTTCTGGTTCGCTCCCGCAGTGATAATGACCACCATTGCCCCCTTTACGTCATCATATGTCCCTGCATATATTTTCATTGGGCTTGCAAACGGCAGTCCATGGCCGATATCCATAGCTTCCCCCTCCGCCCGCTTTTGATCTACGTCAACGAGTACCAGCTCTGAAAAAACTCCGCTGTTCATCAACGCAAATACAGATGCAGAGCCTACGAATCCGCACCCTATCATGACCGCTTTTCTCGTCTTAATGATATTTTCATTCTCTTTCATATTGCGTGCTCCTTTTGCTTTCTTTTTTCTTATCGTGTGCACTTTTTAATATTTTATTCTTCCTGCCCGTCGAGACATGACTTTATGTAATCAACCATTCCCTCTTTTTCCATCCGCAATGCGACAGCAAGCTCACCGTATAGATTGTCCTCCGCAATCTTTAAATACCTTTCATCCACTGCAGTCACTTTTTTGCCCTCCGCGATTCTCGAACATTTTCTCAAATAAAGTGTCTTAATAATTTTTACCCATTCTCTGCAGTCACACTTATGAATTACTTCTTTATATATGCTTTCTCTGCGTTTTTCATCCGCCACCCAGATCGTGTCAATATCCTTAATCTCACTGATCAGCCGCTTTGCCTCCTCCTCCGAAAGAACCCTGCGCATAACAACCTTTTCATTGTCAACCGGAGTATATATCTTCCCGTCCTTTTGCCCCATTGGTATTAACGTATAATATAACCTGTCCTTTGGAACTCCGGACAACTCCATCGGTCCGATATTTTCCACCTTGCACACTCCGTTGCTCCCATAAATAATATACTCTCCCAATTCAAACATTCTGCGATATCTCCTTCCCACAACAAACCCTTTGGACCGGGCTTCACTATCTCGTTACAATATCCAGCGGAATATTTAACAAGGCTGCCGCATGAATAAAATTCACTGCGACAGCCCCTGTCTATACTGCAATAACAAAATTTCACTGTGCCAGAACGGGCAAACGAAATGTATATCCGCTAAATAAATTATAACACTTTTTTCCTTTTTTCGTAAGAGTTTTTTGTGATTTTCCCGCCAAAGAAGTAATTATTCAGCCTTCGGCTTCATAAAAGAGAATACCTTTAATGACAGTGTCCACTGCAGTTTTTACAATCGCATCCACACTGAAGCGACTTTCCGCTCTTTTTATCCCTTATCATACTGCGAATAACCATTGCCACAATTGCCGTCAAAATCGCCCCTACAATGAATGTTCCCATATTATTTCGCCCCCGCTACACGCTTCATATTAACGTTTAATGTTTCACTCTCCTTATATGGCCTAAAAAGCAGATATGCAAAACCAATTACCAGAACAAACGCCACAACCGTTCCGATTCCGAAGCTTCCCGCCGAAATCAGACTGCCGATCTGATATACACATAAGGATACGATATAAGCAAGTATCATCTGATACCCGATCGCAAACCAGAACCACTTTGTATTGTTCATTTCCCTCTTGATTGCACCCATTGCTGCAAAGCACGGTGCACAAAGCAGGTTAAATACAAGGAACGAATACGCAGCCACCGCCGTCATACTTCCCGCCAGCTGTCCCCATATTTCCGCTCCGTCTTCTGCAACCTCTCCGAATCCAAAGAGAATACCGAACGTACCTACCACATTTTCTTTCGCAATCAGTCCTGTTACCGCTGCGACCGCCATCTTCCAGTCTCCCCATCCAAGCGGTGCAAAGATCGGCGCGATAACGCCTCCGATTGCCGCCAGAATACTTAAATCCAGCTGCTCTTCCTCCAGCATGGTAAAACTTCCGTCAACCCATCCAAAGTTCATCAAGAACCAGAGCACAATCGTAGATAAAAGAATAATCGTTCCCGCCTTCTTAATGAAGGACCATCCGCGCTCCCACATGCTTCTTAATACATTCGGCACGGTCGGCATATGATATGCCGGTAATTCCATAACAAACGGAGCCGGTTCCCCCGCAAACATTCTCGTCTTCTTCAAAATAATTCCCGAGCAGATAACAGCCGCAAGCCCTACCAGATAAGCGCTCCAGGAAACCCATCCCGAATTGTCAAAAAATGCGCCCGCAATCAATGCAATAATCGGAAGCTTCGCCCCGCACGGAATGAACGTCGTCGTCATAATCGTCATTTTACGGTCACGGTCATTTTCAATCGTACGGCTTGCCATAACCCCCGGAACTCCACAGCCCGACCCAATCAGCATCGGGATGAAGGATTTACCGGAAAGACCGAATTTGCGGAAGATACGGTCCATGATAAACGCAACTCTCGCCATATATCCGCACGCTTCCAAAAACGCAAGAAAAATAAACAATACCAGCATCTGCGGCACAAACCCAAGCACTGCTCCTACGCCGGCCACAATACCGTCTAAAATCAAACCGGAAAGCCAGTCTGCGCAGCCAACCGCATTTAACCCTGCTTCTACCTGCGACGGTATACTAGGAACCGGAAGCGCCTCTATTCCAAACAAATTCCAGCCTTCACCAAAAACGCCGTCATTCGCCCAATCGGTAGCCCAGGTTCCGACTGTAGTAACCGAAACATAATAAACAATGAACATCACCAGCAGGAAAATCGGAAGCGCCAGAACACGATGGGTAACTATCTTATCAATTTTATCGGAAATCGTCGACTTTTCATGTCCTGCGGCCTTTTTGCAGCACTCCTTAATAATTGACGAAATATAAACATACCGCTCATTCGTGATGATACTCTCCGTATCGTCATCCATCGCATCCTCAAGCTTCTTGATCTCGGCGCCGGCATCTACCATACGGCTCATCATCGTTGATATTTTGTCGTCACGCTCCAACAGCTTGATTGCAAAAAAACGCTTCTGCTCCGCCGAAACATCGCTGCCTATTTTTGCCTCTACGGATGAAATCGCCTCTTCCACCTCAGGCGCAAAGCTATGTACTGCCGCTGTCGCTTTTGCCTCTCTTGCAAGTGCAACCGCCTTTTCTGCCGCTTTTACAATGCCGGTTCCCTTTAACGCCGATATTTCCACCACTTCACAGCCCAATTTCTCCGAAAGCGTCTTTATCTGTATTTTATCGCCGTTCTTTTCTACAATATCTATCATGTTAACCGCCATGATCACCGGTATCCCAAGCTCCAGCAGCTGCGTGGAAAGATACAAGTTACGCTCGATATTCGTTCCGTCCACAATATTTAAAATCGCATCCGGACGCTCTCCTATCAGATAATTTCTTGCAACAACCTCTTCTAAGGTATATGGGGAAAGCGAATAAATTCCCGGAAGATCCATAAGAATTACATCCTTATGCCCTTTCAGACGTCCTTCCTTCTTCTCTACTGTCACACCCGGCCAGTTTCCGACAAATTGATTGGAACCCGTCAGCGCATTAAACAATGTTGTCTTTCCGCAATTCGGGTTGCCTGCCAATGCTATTTTTAATGACATTTTCGTTCTCCTTTACTTACATTTGTTAGTACTTTCTAACTTATAGGCAAAAATAATTATTCCACCTGTATCATCTCCGCATCAGCCTTCCGCAGAGACAATTCATATCCTCTTACCGTGACCTCCACCGGATCCCCAAGCGGCGCCACCTTCCTCACAAAAACCTCTACTCCTTTTGTGATTCCCATGTCCATAATTCTTCTTTTTACCGGACCTTCCCCCGTCAGCTTCGTTACCCTGACAGTCTTACCGCAGGGTATCTCCCTTAGTGTTTTCATATCTGCTCCTTATCCTACCATGATTTTATTTGCCATATCCTTACCGATCGCAACCCTGGAATCCTTCACATTCACAATCATGTTGCCGCCGATTTCGGATACCACAGTCACTATCCCCCCGACTACAAAGCCGAGATTCTCCAAAAAACGCCTCGTCTCATCTCGTCCGCCCACTTTGCGAATTACACTTGGTTCTCCTGCATTCACCATTGTCAAAGGCATACCATCATCTTCTTTCTTGTATCTGGCGGAGAATCCTGCCGCAAAACATAAATCCACCGCGCCGCATTACAATTCTCCTCTAATATAGATTCTTTTCAATGTTAGTATATGCTAACCATCGTTAGGTGTCAAGAACTTTTTCCAAAAACTTTTTTGCCGCATTTCGGAAAGTATGATATAATATGGCATGAGGAGGGGCCCAGCGGAGCTGGGAAGAGCCCTGATGCCCAATTGCATGAGGAGGGGCCCGGCGAAGCCGGGAAAAGCCCTGATGCGCGAAAGGCCATCAACCTCGCGGTTAGCAGAACAATATTATACCGCAGCCAAAAACAGATGAATTTTTATTTTCAGGGGGATAATCCATGACTACAAATGAATCTTCAGAAAATTATCTGGAAACTATACTGATTCTTAGCAAAGCCCGTCCCGTAGTACGCTCTGTTGACATCGCAAACGAGCTGGGATTTAAAAAATCCAGCGTCAGCGTTGCTATGAAGAATCTACGTGAAAAAGGCCTTATCACAGTGACCCCGGAAGGGTTCATCTATCTGACAGATGCAGGCCGTGAAATTGCCGAAATGATTTATGAGCGCCATGAGTTTCTCTCCAACTGGCTGACACGCCTTGGCGTTGACAAAGAGATTGCACAAAGAGACGCCTGCCGAATCGAGCATGTCATCAGCAAGGAAAGCTTCGAGGCAATTAAGCAGCATATCAAATAGCAGGCAAACACATGTGCCTTGAATTGATATGTAAAGCAGTATTTTACGTTTTAACTTCAAAAAATTATATGAAATCGAAAGGCCGGCAGGTAATTCTTTTACCCGTCGGCCTTTCGTGCTGCCAATCGCGCGAGTGCGCATATTTTTTATATCATAGGAAAGTTATAGATTTTAACGCTTTGCAGTAACAAGGTCTTTCCTATGATATAAAATAGAATCCTGCTTTGCAGGATTCTACGCCTGCGGCGGATCGCTTTAGCGATATATTTCCTTTCCGCCGCATGGCCATCCTGCCCGGAGGGCTTTTTATATCATAAAAAACGGATATCAATTAAGATATCCGTAACTTTCGGGGAGTGCACCCCGAACCTTGCGGCCCGGGATGCATGAGTTATGAAAAATTATATTAGCTTGTTAGCTAGTACACATATAATATACAACACCTTTTCAAAAAATGCAAGAGGAAATTTAAAATTTTTTCATTTTTTTTTGCAATACCGTCGTATTGAAAAACGGACGCCGGAAAACGGGCGGATATAGTTTCCCGCGTTCAAACTGCATAATAATGTTTTATTGCGGGCAGCGTCCGTCAATTATATCTATAAAATTTTTCGCTACCAGTCGGCCAAGTAATACGCTTGCGTCTATCTTTACAGCCCCTGCACCTCAGCAACATCATCTTTTTGGCGTCTCCCACAGAATATTTGGAATCATATTACAATATACAAATTTTTTTAACTATTTATTCACATTTCCGTCAATCGGATTTCACAAAGTCCAGATATACTATCACTATCAAATGAAACAAAATAATCCCCATATTTGTTCTTCATTTGATAAAACTTTTTCAATTTTTCATAAACTCTCCCCTTTTAAGCAGCCACAGCAATGTGGCTGCATTTTGTATTGTATCATCATAAAATAGAATCCTGCCCAGAAGGCTTTTTATATCATAGGCAAGTTATAGACTTTAACACTCACAGCAACAAGGTCTTTCCTATGATGATTCGGGGGTCAAAAGGTTGTGAACAAGAAGAACGCTGGCAATTTGCACAAATACATGCAAAAAACTGCGACTTGTTTCGGCGGTTAGAATTTCTTAGTGTTCTGTCTTTTTTCAGCAATTTCAAAACAAGGATGTTTTGAAAAGGCTTATTTGAGCCATGGATGGCGAATATAAGCCGATTGCGTGAACCTGTGTTGTTATGAAGCAGAATGCTTAGAAATTCTTCTGCCCGGAACGTTTGGAGCAGCATTTGCATGTATTTGTGCAAACTGCTAATAAAAATTTTTTTCACAACCTTTTGGCACCCGAATCCTATGATATAAAAAAGTGCCTGAAAACACGATATTTTCAGACACTTTTTTAAGCAGAACAGACACATCGGAAGACGAACTCTATTCGTGGCATCTGCTCCATGATAAGGTATCCTCCAACTCCGCGGGCTCTCCTCAACATATATAATAGAGCTGGCGAATCGCTCGTCGAACTCCAGAGGCCACGGTCATAGTGGTGTGCTTTGGTATCATACTGACCTGTAAACTTCGGATTTAACCATGGTATTTAGCATTGACAGATAAGTAAAAAATAATTATATCATAATTATGGTAATAATAAATTTTGAATGGGATAAAAATCAACCAAAGAAAACATGAAATTGATTTTGAAGAAGCAAAAACGGTTTTCTATGATGACAAGGCAATTTTGTTTGATGACCCGGAACACTCTGCGGAGGAAGAGCGATTCCTAATCCTTGGTATTTCAAAACATGAAAATTTATGTATTATGAGTCATTGCTATCGTTCGGCAGATAATATCATCAGAATCATTTCGGCGAGGAAAGCAGCAAAAAAAGAAATTGCATATGTCCTGGAAATAAAACAAATCCATCCGCTATTTTTTTAATTAATAACGGATGGATTTATTTTTGCAATGGACTAGACGGGAGTCGAACCCGTGTCCAAAAACCAATCCCCTGTCCTTCTACGAGCGTAGTTCATGTTTTTACATTCCCTCCACGCCTCCGGCATGAACACCGTAAGCGTTTTAGTAGCTTCATAATACGTGTATATACGCAAAGCTTAGTATATACCGTTTCCTGCATCGTTTGATGCCCGGATTCCAAGGTGCAGGTGCCTTAGAGCGGACAACGCTGACTAGGCAGCGTAAGCTAATTTATTATTGTTAGCGTTTAATTTTAATTTTGAGATTTAACGCATCATCCTGCGGCTCGCTTCTCCAGCTTCATAATCCCTGTCGAAACCATTACTAGCCCTTATTTTATCTTACAGGAGAAAGGTAACAGTTCAGGTATCCTTCCCTGTTAAAGGGACATTGCTCTCTCCTGCTATCTATTATATACATCGAAACTCTTTTTCGTCAAGCAAATATATTATAGATTGCGGATCTTAAATTCACGCTCCGCCTCACGCCGCTGATCCTTCTTGGCGATATCCTGACGCTTATCGTACAGCTTCTTTCCCTTTGCAAGCGCAATCTGTACCTTGACAAGGCTGCCCTTGAAATAAACCTCAACCGGAACGATCGTATATCCTTTTTCCTTAATCTTTCCCAAAAGCTTATTGATTTCGCTTTTGTGCATCAACAGCTTTTTGGCGCGCAGAGGGTCCCTGTTAAAAATATTTCCTTTCTCATAAGGACTGATATTCATCCCATAAATAATAACTTCCCCATTTTCAATGTGAATATACGCTTCCTTGATGCTGCATTTCCCCTGGCGAAGAGATTTAACCTCGGTTCCGTGCAGGCAGATCCCTGTCTCGTATGTTTCCTCCAGAAAATAATCGTGTCTTGCCTTTTTGTTATTTGCAATCAGTTTTACGGATTCCTTTCCCATTAAGCTTATACCTCCTCAGTCTCTGCCAGTTCAAAATCCACCGTCCGCAATAGTTTATCGACGGAAACCGCAGCCACCTTAACCTTCTGTCCCAGCTTGTAATGCTTATTCGTAACCTCACCGATCAGTTCATACGTTTCCTCGTTATAATTATAGTAATCGTCGTAAAGCGACGTAATATGAATCAACCCCTCCACCGTATTAGGCAGCTCTACATACATACCATAATTCGTCACACCGGAAATCACTCCATCAAACACCTCACCCAAGCGCTCCTGCATATATTCCGCCTTCTTTAACTTGTCTGTCTCACGCTCCGCCTCATCCGCACGACGCTCCGTCTCACTGGAATGCTTTGCAACCTCCGGCAGAATCTTAGTATAATGCTCCCTTCGTTTTGCATTCATTCTCCCCCTGAGATTTTCCTTAATTATACGGTGAATCTGCAGATCGGGATAACGGCGGATCGGCGAAGTAAAATGGCAGTAATAAGCGGTCGCAAGCCCGAAATGTCCTGTGTTGTCTGTTGTGTACTTTGCCTGCTTCATAGAACGCAGCGTAAGCCTGTCAATCAGCGCTTCCTCCGGCGTCCCGTCTATTTTGGCAAGGAGCTTTTGCAGCTCCTTCGGATGAATCTCATCGCCGCTAAAATGAATCGTATACCCAAAATTTCCGATGAGGGTTGCAAGCTTCCGGATTTTTTCTTCATCCGGCGTCTCATGCGTACGATAAAGAAACGGTATCTCCTGCCAGAAATAATCCAGCGCAACCGTCTCATTTGCAATCAGCATAAAATCCTCAATAAGCTTTGTCGCGGTATTGCGGTCATACGGTTTAATCTCCACCGGCTTTCCGCCTGCGTCCAGCACAATTTTAGTTTCCGGAAAATCAAAATCAATAGACCCCCTGCGCATTCTGTTCTTGCGCAAAATCGACGCCAGATCGCGCATTTTAAGGAACATCGGCACTAGCTCCTTATACTCTGCAATCTCTGCCTCATCTTCATCCTCCAATATCTTTTTAACGGAAGTATAGCTCATCCGGCGGTCAACCCTTATTACGGTTTCCGCAATCTTGTGGTCAATGACTTTACCCTTTTGATTGATTGTCATAATACAGCTTAACGCGAGACGGTTCTCCCCCGCATTCAGAGAACAGATCCCGTTAGAGAGCTTATGCGGCAGCATCGGGATTACCCTGTCTACGAGATATACACTTGTGCCTCTCTCTAACGCCTCCACATCCAAAGCGCTGTGCTCCTGCACATAATTTGTCACATCCGCAATATGCACGCCAAGGATATAATTCTCTCCTTCCACCGTGAGGGAAACGGCGTCGTCCAAATCCTTCGCCTCTTCCCCGTCAATCGTCACCATCTGCCAGTCCCTGAGATCCATACGTCCTGCCATATCCGCCTCTGACACGTCTTTTGCCACATTTTCCACCTGGCGCATAATTTTATCGGAAAATTCTGTCGGCAGATCATACCCCTTCACAATCGACATGATATCGGTTCCCGGATCATTGACATGCCCGATAATCTCAACAACCTTGCCCTCCGGCTTCCTTCCGTTCTTTCCGTAATCCGTAATCATAACGACAACCTTATGTCCGTCGACCGCCCCCATAGAATGCTCCGACGGAATAAAGATATCCTTTAACAGCCTCTGATTGTCCGGAATCACAAATCCGAACGTCTTGCCGGACTGATAAGTTCCCACAATACGCTCAATCCCATGAGAGAGCACCTTTATGATCGTTCCTTCCCTGTGTCTCCTCTCCCGGCCTTTTGCAAGCTGTACCTGTACGGTATCCATATGAATTGCGCCGTGTGTATTCTCCTCAGGGATATAAATATCCTCTTCTTCCCCTTCCACCGTAACAAAACCAAAGCCGCGGCTGTTCGCAGTATAGACTCCCACACTGTAACGGTCCGTCGCTTTGATATATTTTCCTTTCTTGGTGACCTCAATCTTTCCCGCCTCAACAAGCGCGTCCAAGACCTCCTGAAGCTCGCTGCGCCGCTCCTTCTCCACGCGCAGCATAATTGCGATTTCCTTTGTCTTCATCGGCACATAAAAATCGTCGCAGATGAATTCATAAAGCATTTTTTTTCGATTCTCAAACAACTCTCTGTCCATAATTATTCTCTCCGTAATTGAGCAGGCAATTGGGTCCGGTTTATTTCGAAAACGATGTACCAGATACCTGTGTGTATAAAAAGAGCCGCCGCAAAAATACGACAGCTCTTTTGTTCCTAAAAACTCTTAATATTCAATACTGCTGATAATACGATAAATAATATAACCAGTACTGTGGTAAACTTGACCAGAATACCTTCCATGGAACGACCCTTGTTCTTGCCCCAGTAAGTATCCGCCGCACCGCTGATTGCTCCAAGTCCTGCAGACTTTCCTTCCTGAAGTAAAATAATGACTGTCAATGCAATACATATAATTACAAATAAAACCGTTAATACCGTCTTTAAAACTGCCACGAATGATACCTCCTATTTTTCATGCATATCATATGCAATATCTTTTGACATACGTGCACATCAATGCACTTCCATATTGTATCACAGGCTCATCCCATTTTCAACTTCTTTTTCCAAAATTTCGTAACAGTTTAGGCATACTGCCACTTTCTATCCCAGCGACTCCTCAATCCGCATCAGCTGGTTATACTTCGCCGTTCTCTCCGCCCGGCAAGGCGCGCCTGTTTTTATCAGCTCCGTGCCGAGTCCCACGCTTAAATCCGCAATTGTCGTATCCTCCGTTTCTCCGCTTCTGTGAGACATAATCGTAAGATACCCCCATTTCTTTGCAAGCCGGATTGCGTCTACCGTCTCGCTTAAGGTTCCAATCTGGTTTGGCTTAATCAGAATCGCATTTGCACAGCCCATCTTAATTCCCTTTCTTAGACGCTTTACATTTGTCACAAACAGATCATCCCCAACCAGAATCACTTTTTCGCCGATTCTCTCCGTCAGCTCCTTCCATCCGTTCCAATCCTCCTCGTCCAGCGGATCTTCTATGGAATAGATCGGATACTTACGAATCATTTTCTCCCAGTGCAGGATAAGCTCTTTCGAGGTATACACCTTCTGTTTTTTCGGAAGACAATATTTCACCTCATCATCGCCCTCTTTGCTATCCTGGCTCTCCTCCGGTTCTCCTGACGCTTCCGCCGTATCGCCCGCCTGCTTTCCCTTCATCTTCCACTCACTTGCCGCCACATCCAGAGAAATCATGAAATCCTTGCCTTCTCCCGTCGTATAGCCTGCCAGACGGATCGCCTCCAAAATAATCTCAATTGCCTCCTCGTCTGTGGCAAGGTTCGGTGCGAAGCCGCCCTCGTCTCCGACTGCCGTGGACAGCTTGCGCTCTTTTAATAAACTCTTTAACGTATGATATACCTCCGTACACCAGCGCACACCCTCGCGTATCCCCGGCGCGCCGAGCGGCAGTATCATAAACTCCTGTATATCCACGTTATTGTCTGAATGCGCCCCTCCGTTTAAGATATTCATCATAGGAACCGGAATGGAATCCGCCCCCACCCCTCCAAGATAACGGTAAAGAGGCATTTTCAACGCCTTCGCGGCAGCCTTCGCACTTGCGAGCGATACGCTGAGCGTCGCATTTGCTCCCAGCTTTGCCTTATTTTCCGTTCCGTCAAGCGCCAGCATCCGCTCATCTATGCCGCGCTGGCGCATAACATTTTTTCCAAGCAGAGCTTTTGCAATTTTTCCGTTTACATTTTTTACTGCTTTCGCCACACCGGCGCCGCCGTAACGACTTCCTCCGTCCCTAAGCTCCACCGCCTCAAACTGTCCTGTGCTTGCTCCGGACGGCACGGCAGCTCTCGCGCACGTTTTTTTCCCTGTTGTCTCCGTCTCCACGGTAACCTCCGCCTCCACGGTAGGATTTCCCCTGGAATCTAAAATTTCTCTCGCCTTTACCTTTGTAACCGTAAGTTTTAACGCCATAAAAAATGCCTCCCTTTGAGTATACTTAACTAGACGTAGTATTCCCAAAAGAGGCATTTTTAGCCGTTCCTTTTTATATTATACGTTAATTTCGGCCTTTACGCCCAAAATATCCTTGTTGGCATCGAGAATCGGCTTGATTACTTTGGCAACAAAGGCATCCACCTGAAGCGGAGAACGTCCCACATACTTAGACGGATCCATCGTCGCCTGCAGCTCTTCCAAGGTCAATCCGAATGCAGGATCGGCGGCTATCAGCTCCAAAAGGTTATTTTCCCTGCCCTCCTGCTTTACATTTTTGCCCGCTTCCATAGACAGCTGACGAATCCTCTCATGCAGCTCCTGGCGGTCCCCGCCTTTTTTCACCGCATCCATCATAATATTTTCCGTTGCCATGAACGGAAGCTCACTCATCAGACGCTTCGTAATCACCTTGTCGTACACGACAAGCCCGTCAACTACGTTCAAGCACAAATCTAAGATACCGTCAACCGCAAGAAAGCCCTCCGGAATTGATAAGCGTTTATTTGCAGAATCATCCAGGGTTCTCTCAAACCACTGGGTAGCGGATGTAATCGCCGGATTCAGCGCGTCAATCATGACATAACGGGAAAGGGAAGCGATTCTCTCGCTCCGCATCGGATTGCGCTTATACGCCATTGCCGAAGAACCGATCTGGTGCTTTTCGAACGGCTCCTCCACCTCCTTTAAATGCTGCAAAAGCCGGATATCGTTTGACATTTTGTGCGCGCTCGCCGCAATGCCCGCCAAAATATTGGCCACTCTTGTATCTACCTTTCTGGAATATGTCTGTCCGGACACCGCATAGCATTCTTTAAAGCCCATTTTCTCTGCAATCATCGGATCAATCTTGTCAATCGTCTCCTGATCGCCGTCAAAAAGCTCAAGGAAGCTCGCCTGTGTTCCCGTAGTTCCCTTAGAGCCAAGCAATTTCAGACTGCCAAGAACATAATCAAGATCCTCCAAATCCATCACAAACTCCTGCGCCCAGAGCGTAGCTCTCTTTCCGACCGTCGTCGGCTGCGCCGGCTGGAAATGGGTAAACGCAAGCGTCGGCAGATTTTTATATTTATCCGCAAAAGCCGCGAGTTCCGCAATCACATTGACAAGCTTTGTTCTGACAAGCTTTAACGCCTCAGACATCAAAATGATATCGGTGTTGTCTCCCACATAACAGGAGGTCGCGCCCAGATGAATAATACCCTTCGCCTTCGGGCACTGTACGCCGTATGCATAGACATGAGACATCACATCATGGCGCACCTCCTTCTCTCTGGCTTTTGCCACATCGAAATTGATCTCGTCCTGGTGCGCCTTTAATTCCTCAATCTGTTCTTCGGTAATCTCAAGTCCCAACTCCTTTTCCGTTTCCGCAAGAGCAATCCAGAGCCTTCTCCATGTCTTAAATTTTTTCTCCGGAGAAAAAATATACTGCATCTCTTTGCTTGCATACCGCTCCGACAGCGGGCTTTCATATCTGTCTGTACTCATTCCATCTATCCTCCTGTGAATCCTTTTTCTATCTTTAAGGCTAATGCTCGTAATCTCCCCTGATATTCTCCCTTGGCGGCTCTAACGGATATTTCCCTGTAAAACAGCCCTTACAGATCGCAAGGTCGCCAACCATCTCATGCAGACGCTCTGCCTTAAGGTACGCAAGCGTATCCGCCCCGATAATCTCACGGATATCCTCCACACTTCGGTTATAGGCAATCAGCTGTTCTCTCTCGGGTATATCTGTCCCGAAGTAGCAGGGCCACAAAAACGGCGGCGAGCTGATTCGTACATGAACCTTGGCGGCTCCCGCCTCCTTCAGCATATTTACAATACGGCCGCATGTCGTTCCCCTGACGATGGAATCATCAATCATAACGATCCGCTTTCCCTCCACCGCCTCTTTTAACACATTCAGCTTTACCCGAACACTCGACTCACGGCTGCTCTGTCCCGGTTTGATAAAGGTCCGCCCTACATAACTGTTTTTTACAAACGCCGTGCCATACGGAATTTTCGATTCCAGAGAATATCCCAAAGCCGCCGCATTGCCGGACTCCGGCACGCCGACTACGAGATCGGCTTCCACCGGAGAATCCTTTGCAAGAAATTTTCCCGCCAATATTCTGGATTGGTAGACGCCGACGCCGTCGATACGGCTGTCCGGCCTTGCAAAATAAATATACTCAAAAATACAGCGCGCCTCTTTTTCTTTTGGCAGACATAGGGTCCGATCCGACTGGATACCGCCCTCCGGCGAAATCGTAACAATCTCCCCCGGTTCTACATCGCGCACAAACTCTGCGCCGATTGTCTCCAACGCACATGTCTCCGAAGTAATAATATAGGCGTTATCACGCTTTCCGATACACAGTGGCTTAAATCCAAACGGATCCCTCACACCGATTAACTTTCTAGGGCTCATCACCACAATCGAAAACGCTCCCTTTAGCTTTGCGGCCGCACGGCGTACCGCCTCCTCTGCCGACGCGGAATTCAAACGCTCCCTTGCAATATGATACGCAACGACCTCGGAATCTATTGTCGTCTGGAAAATCGCTCCGGTATACTCAAGATCTTTTTTCAGCTCCGCCGCATTGATAAGGTTGCCGTTATGCGCTAACGCCAATGTGCCCTTTACATAGTTGAGCACCAACGGCTGGGCGTTTTCTCTTGTCGATTCTCCCGCCGTCGAATATCTTACATGACCTACGCCGATATCGCCTTTCATTTTGTCGAGAGTATCTTTTGTAAATACCTCATTTACCAGTCCCATGTCCTTATAAGAGGTAACCTTTCCCTTTGGACCGCTTGTCTCGCTGACCGCAATACCGCAGCTCTCCTGTCCTCTGTGCTGCAATGCGAACAAACCGTAATAAATAGTTGAAGCTACATCGCCCCCGTCAAAATCATAAATTCCAAAAACACCGCATTTCTCGTGAAGTCCCTTCATAAATGGAGGCCTCTCTCCTCTTTTTCTGTCCATGTTACTCACCACGCCTCTTCCCAATGCATCCTGCCTGATTACTGAAACTTCTTTCCCGTCAGTAAAGAGAATGCCTCTTTATACTTATCAATCGTCTTTTCAATGACATCCTCCGGAAGAAGATAATCACTGTCCGGATTCGCTTTCAGCCAGTCACGCACAAACTGCTTGTCGTAAGACGGTTGGGACTTGCCCGGCTCATACCCCTCTAACGGCCAGAATCTGGAGCTGTCCGGCGTTAACATCTCATCACCGAGAACAACATTTCCTTCCTCGTCAAGGCCGAACTCGAACTTCGTATCCGCAATGATAATTCCTTTTGTCAGCGCATATTCTGCGCACTTTTTGTACAACGCAATGGTACAGTCCCTAATCTGCGCTGCATAGTCCTCTCCCTTGCCCGGATAAGCCTTTTCTAAAATCTCCACGCTCTTCTCAAAAGATATATTCTCATCATGGTCACCGATTTCGGCCTTTGTACTCGGCGTATAAATCGGCGCAGGCAGTTTATCAGACTCCTTTAATCCTTCCGGCAAGGAAATCCCGCAGACTTTTCCGCACTCCTTGTAGCTCTCCCAGCCGCTTCCGGTAATATAACCGCGGACAATGCACTCAATCGGAAGCATCTTAAGTTTTTTACACATCATACTGTTTCCGTCAAACTTCTCATTCCTGAAAAATTCCGGCATGTCGTTGACATCTACGGAAATCATATGATTTTTAATGATATCCTTTGTATACTCAAACCAAAACTTTGACATCTGTGTCAAAATGGCGCCCTTATCTGTTATCTTATTCTGCAAAATATGGTCAAAAGCCGAAATTCTGTCCGTCGCTACGATAATCAGGCTGTCGCCGTTATCATACACTTCACGCACCTTTCCTTCTTTTACCGGTTTAAACTCCTGCATGTCCTACCTCCATCTCTTTCCTTTAAATTTGTTTTTCCTTTTTTTGCAGCCTCTTTTTCACTTCACTCCGAAACAGCACATATATGACCGAGCACAGCGGAATAAAGACAATCATGCCGACCACACCGAATAGCTTTCCGCCAATCAGCACCGCCGCAAACACCCATATTGAGGGCAGTCCCACAGAATTTCCCACAACATGAGGGTAAATCAGATTCCCGTCAATCTGCTGTATCACCAGAAACAGCACAAGAAATCCAAGCGCCTGAACCGGGTTGACTACAAGAATCAACAGCGTTCCCACTATGCACGCCATAAAAGAACCGACAATCGGAATCAGGGATGCCAGCATAATAAAAATGCAAATCGGCAGTATATACGGCATCCTAAAGATATTCAGCACCACAAAGAAAATCGTACCAAGAATCACGGACTCAAGACATTGCCCCGTAATAAATTTCTGAAAGGTCTGATTTGTAAGCGCACAAACATAAAAAATCCTCTTTGCCGCCCTTTGCGGCAGAAATGCCCGTATAACCTGTTCGCACTGCCCCGACAGCTTCTCTTTTCCCGCAAGGATATAGATGGCAAATATCAATCCCATAAAAAAATTGACCAAAATGCCAAAAGTTCCCGAAACAACATTTACCGTCGTGGAAAGAATGTTGGCCGAGCTGTCCTTTATATAATCCGTCATCTGGGCAAACAGCTTTTCACTGTTTGCCCCAAGCTGTGTAAGCAGAATACCGATTTGTGTATCGTCCTTTACATTTTCATGGGCAAACGCTTCCGCGCGCTCTATTGCTGCCGGAATTTGTCTGCCGATGGATTCTCCAGCCTCCACAAGCTGCGGCACTACCAGCCATATTACAAGAAAAATCACAAGAATTACACAAAAAAGGGTCAGTAAAATTCCAATCACACGTTTCGCCCTCGCCGCAATCTTCACCTTTTTCAAAGCCTTCTGTTCCCACAGATTCAGGGGAACATTCAATATGAACGCCAGGCAAAATCCAATCAAAAACGGCGACAGCAGCACCAGAATATTCCCAATGATGTGAAAAAACGTTGGCAGATTCCACAGTGCAAAGCAAAAAAGCAGTGCAGCCGCAACCATTTTCATAATTGTCCTAACCATGTTCCTGTCCATTTACCGACCTCCTGCCCAAACTCCTATGAAACAAATTTTACTGCCGTTCCATACGCCATTACTTCCGCCGCGCCCTGCATAACCGCCGCCGACGCATAGCGCACATTTACAATCGCGTCCGCACCCATGCGCTCCGCTTCCTCAACCATACGCTTAGTGGCAAGCGCTCTGGCATCGTTCATCATATCTGTGTACGCCTTCAGCTCGCCGCCCACAATTGTTTTAAAGCTCTGCGTAATATCTCTTCCGATATTCTTGCTCTGAATCGTACTTCCTTTCACCAAACCGAGCATTTCCAATTCTTTCCCTGCGATGTAATCAGTATTCACTAAGATCATCTTCTTCACCACTCCTTATCTCTTTTATTCTCTCTATAAATACAAAAATACTCACTCCTGCCAATGCAAGCGGTATAATTGCCAGTAATAATTTTGCGATAACCGGTATCGGTATCAGAACACATACTGCCGCAAATCCGATGTAATAGGTACATAAAATAACGACAATTACAATCGGCGCTATCATTTTCTTATCCTGCTTTTTCATCGTCCCTCCAACTATTTTACATAAAACCCGATTATCTCATAATTTGTGTCGTAGCTAATGGTAACCGTCTTTGTGCCGTATTCGTACTGCGCATTGATAATCGCAACCGCAATCTCCCCGTCAAAATCCTTGCTGCTCATTCCCACAACAGACTGGTCGATATAGCTGTCAAACCCGCCGACTTCATCCATCGCCTCTTTAAGAGACTCTTTCAACATTTCCTCGTTGATGTCCCCTTTGTATTCTTCCCTTACCATTTCGGCAATTGCTTTATAATCCTGGGCATTCAGCGCGTTCAGCACCTTATCGGCCTGTTCTAACACCTTCGCCTCATCAAACACCTCGGAAAGCGGTTCCGGGCCGCATGCCGCAAATAGAAATACCATCATTGCCGCAAGCAGTCCGATTGCAATTTTTCGTTTTCCGGTCATTATCTTCTGATACATTACCGTCATTCTCCTTCTAATGCTTTACTCTGATTCGGCAGGCCTTTGCAGATAGACAAGCGTAACCGTCTCCCTCTGACCGATTTTTTCATAGATAAACCCCTTTTATATTCTCTTTGCACACAGATCGTTCAGACAACATTTCTCACAATACGGCTTTGTCCTCGCAGTGCAGACATCCCTTCCATGATATACAAGACGATGGCAGAAATCACTTCCCTCCTGCGGAGGGATGATCTTCCAAAGCTCCATCTCCACTTTTTTCGGCTCCTTAATATTGTCGACCAAACCGATACGGTTCGTAAGACGGATGCAGTGCGTATCCGTCACAATCGCGGGTTCCCCAAAGATATCCCCCATAATCAGATTCGCACTTTTCCTTCCTACGCCCGGAAGCTTTAGCAGCGCCTCAAAATCCCGCGGCACCTTGCCCTGATATTCTTCTTCCAAAATCTTCATACAGGCGCTGATATCCCTCGCCTTGCTCTTTCCCAATCCGCACGGCCTTACAATCTCTTCGATTTCCTCTACCGGCGCCGCCGCCAAAGCCTTTACATCCGGAAAACGGGCGTAAAGCTTTTCGACGACTACATTCACTCTCGCGTCCGTACACTGAGCCGCGAGCCGCACGCTGACCAAAAGCTTCCATGCCTGGTCATAATCAAGAGAACACTCCGCAACGGGATATTCCTTTCTCAAGCGTTCAATTACCTGTAATGCCAATTCCTTTTTTTCTGAATCTGTCATTCTTTTATCCTGTCTCAAAACTATTTTTTGATCAGTAACGATTTCCCTGTCATCTCCGCCGGCTGTGTCATCCCCATCAGCTCAATCAAGGTCGGCGCGATATCCGCAAGACAACCTCCCTCTCTTAAGGTATAGGACGGATCTGCGTTTATAAGAATAAACGGCACCGGATTGATTGTGTGAGCCGTAAACGGCGCTCCCGTCTCATAATCCACAAGCTGCTCCGCATTTCCGTGGTCCGCACACAGAAACATCTGTCCGCCAACCTCCTTAAGCGCCGCAACTGCTTTTCCGACACATGAATCCACAGCTTCCACAGCAGCGATTGCGGCAGCCTCTACGCCGGTATGCCCTACCATATCAGGGTTGGCAAAATTAATGATAATCACGTCATATTTATCCGACTTAATTGCCTCCACCAGCTTATCGCATACCTCGTATGCGCTCATCTCCGGCTTCAGGTCGTACGTCGCCACCTTCGGGGAATTGACAAGAATGCGGTCTTCTCCCTGATTCGGCTCCTCCACTCCGCCGTTAAAGAAAAATGTTACATGGGCATATTTCTCCGTCTCCGCAATTCTCGCCTGCGTTTTGCCGTTGTCGGCGAGAAACTGTCCAAAGGTATTTGTCAGTTCCACCTTATGGAACGCCACTTCCTTATTCGGAATCGTCACGTCATACTCGGTAAAGCAGATATAAGTAACGTCTTTTCTTGCGCCTCTGTCAAATCCGTCAAATTCATCCGCACAGAATGTTCTCGTAATCTCCCTTGCTCTGTCCGGGCGGAAATTAAAGAAGATAATAGTGTCTTTATCATTAATCACCGCCACCGGTCTGCCGTCCTCTTCGATAACCGTCGGTACCACAAACTCATCCGTCACGTCTTTGTCATAGCTTGCCGTAATCGCTTCCACGGCGCTTGCCGCCTTCTCTCCTTCTCCCGCCGTGAGCGCTTTATAAGCTTTCTCCACACGATCCCAGCGGTTATCACGATCCATCACATAGTAACGCCCGCTGATAGAGGCTATCCGGCCGACACCAATCTCTTTCATCTTATCTTCCAGCTCTTCTATAAAGCCCTTGCCCGAGGTCGGTGCCGTATCTCTTCCGTCCAGGAAGCAGTGTACATACACATTCTCTATCCCTTCTCTTTTCGCCATCTCAAGCAGACCGTAAAGGTGCGTATTGTGGCTGTGTACGCCGCCGTCAGAAAGCAGACCGTAAAGGTGAAGCGCAGAATGATTTGCCTTCACATTTTCCATTCCCTTTAACAGCGCCTCATTTTTAAAGAAATCGCCGTCCTCAATCTCTTTTGTAATTCTCGTCAGCTCCTGATAGACAATTCTTCCTGCGCCCATATTCAAATGTCCTACCTCGGAGTTGCCCATCTGACCGTCTGGGAGCCCTACTGCCAGACCGCTTGCCTGTCCCTCTACAAACGGGCATTCTTTCATCAGCGCGTCAATATTCGGTTTCTTTGCCTCGGCAACTGCATTGCCGTCCTTCTTCGGATTCAGACCGAATCCATCTAAAATCATTAATACGGTTGGTTTTTTGCTCATGTCTTTTCCTCTTTTCTTCTTAAAAATTATATATACACTGGCACAAGCCAGAATTACTGCCCTTTTGTCAAATCCGAAACATACCCGTCTTTATCAATACCGATCTGTTTCGATATGCTCTCCATATAATTAAAAATGCGTTCCTTCGCATCCTGATCCGTCACCAGCTCTGTTCTTATGTTTTTCTGAATGCAGGGAATAAAACGAAAATCTATGCTGCCGTCTTTATTTATAATCACCTGCGACATTCCGGTATCAATTGCAGACTGGGTAAACCAAAAATTCCCGAGACTGTATATAACCGGCGCCCCCGAAATATACGTCATTCCCTGTAAGCAATGGGTATGCCCTCCGATTATGACATCCGCCCCCGCCTCCACAAATTCTTCCGCAAGCTTCTCCTGATCCGCCCCGTAAGAGGACGAACCTTCTGTTCCCCAGTGCACGAACGCAATCACAATATCGCTGTTTTTCTTTGCCTCCCTCAAAACCTCCAAATACTTGTCCGGCTCTAAAGTCTTTAAAACTCCTGCCACATCCTCCGTGGCTTCCTTCGTATAATTTAAAGAACGCTCAATCTGAGTTGCAGCCGTTATCGCAATCTTTCTCCCGTTTGCGACGAAATAAACGATCTTCTTTGCCTCGTCTAAATTGCGCCCGGCCCCCACATAGGGTATCTCCTCCTGTTCCAGTATCTCCATCGTGTCAAGCAGCGCTTCCTCGCCGTAGTCCCACACATGGTTGTTCGCAAGTCCCACAATATCCGTTCCAAAGGCCTCCAGAAGCTTCACACGCTCGGGAGCCGCCCGAAACGTATAATCCTTCCCCGCCAGCGGTTCTCCCCTGTCGCTGTACGTGAATTCATTATTCAACATCATAATGTCTGCCGACTGCATCTCCTCTAACAGCTCTTCGGAAAAACAATCATAAATGCCGTTTGGCTGGGCATCCAAATGCTTCATAGTGCACCAGTTCTCATCAAAATTAATATCCCCTGTAAAATCCAATACCACCTGTGTATCCGACGCGCAGTCCTTCCAATATACATTGTCAAGCTCGCACTGCTTCAAACCGGATTCCTTGCAGTACATAAGCCAGAGTACATGAATCGTATTTCCTGTCAGCTCGTACCAAATATCTGTATCCGCAGCGACACTTTCCAGCTCTTGTGCAAGACGTATCACAATCTCCTCGCCATATACCGCCTGAACCCAGCCCAGAAACGCTTCGTCCACCGGATGTTCTCCGATAAACTCCTTCGAACAGCTGCTCAATATCACCTCGTACGCCTCATCCAGGTCACGAATCCCTGTTTCCTCCGTCCGCTCGTCTGCTTTCTGCTGTATGGCTTCCTCCGCAAACAAACTAAGCTCGTTTAACTCACCACGCCGCTCGGTCTCTTCTGCCGGTCCTGATACTGCCGCAGCCATCCCTTCTTTTCCATAATCTCCGCAGCCGGAAAAGCCAAACGTCAACACTGCCAGCCATATAATACCAGCTAACTTTTTTTTCATTTACTTCCTCGCTTCTTTTTAATATTCTCTTATTGTTACCGCCCTATTATACACTAAGAAAAGTTACTTCACAATGCATATTCACCAGAATTTGCAAAAAAGGTAACCTTACCTTTTGTATTGTTTTATTCTGAGTGTTGCACTACAATATAATATAGATGCCAAAAAACTCTCTAAAACTGTAAAGCAGGGGAACGATAAAACAATGAAAAACCATGATCTGTCCAGCGGAAGCATGTTAAAAACACTGCTTCTATTTGCAATCCCTTATTTAATCGCCAATATCCTTCAGTCGCTCTACGGAGCCGTCGATTTGTTTGTAGTCGGAAAATACTGCAGTGCCGAAAGCGTCGCAGCAGTTTCTACCGGAACCCAGGTGACACAGATTATCACAAGCCTTATTACCGGTCTGACCTTAGGCAGTACGATTCTGATCGGACAGTACAGCGGCAGCAAAGACTTCAAACGCGTAAAAGAGGCAATCGGAACAACGCTCACCATCTTTGCAGCCGTCGCCCTTATATTAACCTTACTGATGCTATTATTCGAACGCCGGCTTTTAACGCTGCTTCACACACCGGCCGAATCCTTTGGACTGACCATGAAATATGTCTCCATCTGTTCCGCGGGAAATATTTTCATCTGCGGCTATAATGCAATCAGCGCTATTCTTCGCGGGTGCGGCGATTCCACACGGCCCATGTATTTTATCTGCATTGCCTGTGTGATCAACATTATTCTTGACTTTATTTTTGTAAAATACTTTCAAATAGGCGTTAGCGGCACAGCCGCCGCGACGGTCCTTTCACAGGCTGTAAGTATGGCTGCCGCAATTTTCTATCTGAAACGGAACGATTTTATCTTTGATTTCAAGCCCGCCAGCTTTCGCCCTGTACTATATATCGCAAAAAAGCTTGCACTGATTGGGATTCCGATTTCCTTTCAGGAATTAATGGTTCGCATCTCGTTTCTCTATTTAATGACGGTTATGAACAGCTGCGGCGTCTATGCAGCCGCGATTGTAGGCATCGGCAGCAAATATGATACGTTCGCTATGCTTTCCGCAACCTCAATGTCCAGCGCCTTAACGGCTTTTACTGCCCACAATATAGGAGCCGGCAAACCGCTGCGGGCAAGGCGCGCCCTGTGGTACGGCTTATCCTTTGCCCTTGCAGTCTCCGCTCTGTTTTGGATGTGGGCCCAATGGAACCCGCAGTCAATGATCCGCGTGTTTGCCGACAACGAAAATATCATCACGGCAGGCGTCCCGTTTTTTCGCTCATGCAGCTACGACTATCTTATGGTCGCCCTTGTCTTTTGTCTGAACGGCTATTTAAACGGACGCCAAAAGACAATGTGGACGATGATAAGCTGCAGTGCGGGCGCGCTGCTTCTTCGAATCCCTCTTGTCTGGTACTTTGAAAAACACTATGCCAGCAACCTTGGAATGCTCGGAATCATCGCTCCCGCCGTCTCCGGAATCATGGCGTGCTATACACTGGTGTATGTGCTCTGTGAAGGTCGCAAAGATTCAATCAATTAACAGATACTTAAACGTCTCTTGCATCCCGACATCCCATGTTGTTCTTCTCTATCAATGAACCGGCAACTAAAATCAGTTGCACATTTGTCACCAGAATGGTACGCTATATGTGGAGAAAAGAGCAACGAAGAACAAAAGTGCGCTTCGCACACCTTCGCGGATTAACAACTTTCAATGCGCAGCTTTTGTTTCCGCGCCGGATGCATATTGCAAA
>CANOCV010000018.1 GCA_947564465.1 uncultured Roseburia sp.
CTGCCCGGAGGGCTTTTTATATCATAGGAAAGTTATAGACTTTAACACTTCACAGTAACAAGGGCTTTCCTATGATATAAAAAAGCTGTCTTGAATTTCCTCAAGACAGCTTTTGTTTCACATGTGAAGCTGCGCATTATTTTATATCGCAGTTCCGATATAAAAAGCCCTGAAAAGATAGTATCTTTTCAGGGCACACTCACCATACGCAAAAAAGTTCTATCTTCTTTCATCCAGACTATACTGTCGGCTTCGGAATCACACCGAATCATGCCTTGCGGCTCGTGGGCTTTACCACCGGTAGGGACTTGCACCCTGCCCTGAAGATTTATTCAATTATTCTTAGGTCATTATAAACCATTATAAATGATTATACAATAGGTTTGCTGTTTTTATTTGTGTAAATCTTTTAATAAACGCTAATAAAATACTTTATCTACCACTTTGATATCTATTGATTCACTACAAACAAAAGTACCTTGACAATTAAATAGACTTTATATTCTGGATGTGATATACTTCTACTAATAACAGCGGAATAAACACACAGGGAGCGTGATATAATATGGCATTAACAATTGAAGATTTAAAAGCAATCGAAAAACTATTAAGTCCTATCAATGACAGACTGGATAAAATGGATGACCGACTGGATAAGATGGATAACAGAATGGATACGATAGATAACAGAATGGATACGATAGATAATCGACTGGATAAGATGGATAACAGAATGGATACGATAGATAACCGACTGGATAAGATGGATAACCAAATAGATAAAATTGATAACAGAATGGATGTAATAGAAATGAAGCAAGACATAACATCAAAGAAACTTGATGATTTACGGCTTGATGTAGCCGTTGCCGGAAGAGACATAAAAAAAGCGATTCACAAACTCAATGATGAGATGGAAACGGTTGTCGAAGTATTAAAACAATATGAACTGTTACCACGATAACTGACAACCACATAACCGAATATGATCGGATTTTTAACGTATTTGAAGAGACACAAAATCAAGATAATATAAAGACTATGAGTTTTGACGGCTCATAGTCTTTTTTTGTTTCTATGTATCTGGAGGAAGCTGCCGGTGGCAGGTTCCGTAGGTGTCCTGTTCTGACCCATGTATCTTTTCAGTTATTTAATCTCCGATTTTTTGTAAATATAATACAATACCGGCAGTAAAAACAGACATATTGCCATATACGCAGGAATAATAACTGTTGCAACACTCATTACTTTGTCGCCTAACTCTACAAGTTCAAATTCTTTAACGCTTAAATATACTTCGAGCAATTGATCCGGGAAGAACGAGCATATCCCCGGTAATGTGATAATCCTGCTCAAAAAAGGAAACGCACATAAAATCATAAACGGAACAATAACTGCTGTTGCGGTTGAACGCGAAGCCGCCGATACAATCATAGAAATGATTGCAGCAAACAATGTGCCTACATAACCGCCGGCGACAATCAGAAGATACGCCTGAAAAAAGGTAACATTATAAGTACTCCTCCACAAATCAAGCTGGATTGGACAATTCGCACCATCCGCTCCCAACATCAAAAGCACAATAGCAGTATATAAAAGCACGAAAACAACATAGAGAACAGTAGTAATCAAAAAACCTGCACTTACTTTTGATACAACGGCTTTATTTCTTCCCAATTTCGATGAGAAAAAAATCGAATCTGCTTTTATCTGAAATTCATCTGAAAATATTCCAGATACAAAAAAGCCTATTACCAATGCCAACATTAAAATAAATGTTGACATATTTTGCAGCAATGCACTCCAACCGCCTATGTATTCATAATAAAAAGGCGTTTTTAGATTTTCATACCGCTGAATCAAAAAATTCTTCTGTTCATCCGTAAATGTTTCCTCCCCTGAATCCAAATATTCTTTTAAAGAAGAAATCCTTTTTTCGTAAACTTGCTTTGCCTCTTCCAAAGAGACATTGTCGATTGCGTAATAATTGTAATCCCTCCATTCGCTAAATGCACAGATAATCAAGTTGCAAATATCTGATATTCCCTGTTTTTTGGCATATGCCTTATCCTGTGCGGCAATATCATCTGACAACGCTTCTTTGGAATTATTTATCTGCTCATTTTCCTTAACTGCTTCTGCAAACACATCTTCCGTAAGATAGCCCGCCCATTTGTTCTGTTCCACACGAAGCTTCCTTGCCGCTGCGATACCGCTGGAACGTTCCCCATCCGTATCTATATACTCCACTCTGTTCATTGTCAGAATGCTTGTCACAATTAGTATGATTAACAAAAGAATCATCGCCATCTTATTCTTAAATTTTGAAAAAACTTTTTTTATTTCAAATTGCAGCATTTTCATCACCTGCTTTCTCTCCAAAATAATATAAAAACACATCTTCCAGCGAAGCTTTTACACACACCGCATCAAATGACGGTTTCTCATACGAAATAATTCGCAAGATTACCCCCTGCGGCTCTGATTTCATATTGGAAATCTTATATTTTTTCATGAAATCGGATACCATATTTTTATCTACAAGACATTCCCATACTGTTTCTGTCATAGAATCTATAATTTCATCCGCCGTCCCTTTATGCATAAGTTTTCCGTCTTTCATCAGCAAAATTTCATTTGCTATATACTCAATATCAGAAACAATGTGGGTAGACAATAATACCAAACGTTCTTCTGAAAGTTCACTAATCAGATTACGGAAACGAATCCTTTCATTGGGGTCAAGCCCTGCCGTTGGCTCATCAAGTATTAAAATCCCAGGGTCGTTCAACATAGCCTGTGCAATTCCCGCCCTCCGTTTCATACCTCCAGATAACTTTTTCATTTTTTTATTGGCGGCTTTTGTAAGCCCTACCTGCGGAATCAATTCTTTCACCTTTCTTTTCGCCACAGATGGACGAAGCCCTTTAATGGTTGCAATATAAAGAAGATAATCTTGCACTGTAAACTCAGGATAAAAGCCAAAGTCCTGTGGTAAATATCCTAATAATCTCCTGTACTCTCCATCCATTTTAAATATATCTTTTCCATTGCAGGAAATACTTCCGCTTGTCGGTTTAAGCAAAGTACATAGCATTCGCATTAAAGTGGTCTTTCCCGCACCATTTACCCCCAACAATCCATAAACACCGCTGTTCATTGTCAGATTTATATGGTCTACGGCAGTAAAATCCCCGAATTTTTTCGTTAAATTATTCAATTCTAATTTCATCAAATCCTACCTCCCAATAATTGTCGCAATTACTTAACGTACGGTAAACTGCAATGCACAAAAAGCCAAATGAAAAACCGATACAAACCAGCCATATCGGCAATGTAACCACCCGATATATATTTTCATTTAAAGTAATAACCAGCCATATTGCACACCACAAAATACATAAAATGATTGCTACAGTTTCATCCATAATATATTTGTTGCATAGCGTTCCGAAACAAATACATGCTGTCACAAGCATTGGCATAAGAAACTGGACAAGCAATCTCGTAAATTCAATGTGCAGCCCTATTGTCATTGTTCCGCAAAATACAGTAAGCAAAAAAACATCTACGATTCCAAACAATACCATACGCGCCGAATATATCTGTCTTAAAGAATAATAAGACGCTTCTTCTATCTCCATACTATGACATGACCTGTTTTTCCAAAGTTCAGGAATAATGAGGATAACAAATATGGACGCCATAACTCCCATGCCCCTCCCCACATAGCTTTCCTCATATGCAGATACCATCGCTGCTCCTAATATAAACAAAAGTAAAAATTGAAGAATCCACCATTTTTTTCGTATCAATTTAAACTGTGACCATAAAAACTCATGGTAGGATAACATTCTTTCCTGCTCCGACGCAAAAAAACTTTCCTTTGATTTTCGGATTGTTTCCTGTATTTGTTCCTCCTTTGATTCTATCTGTGTCCTTTTCTTATAAATCATAAGTTGTTCTTCCAGATTCATAGATTCCCTCCTTCCCAAACAGCTCTCCTAACCGCCGCTTCGCCTGTTTTAGCCGATATTTTACTAATGGAACGCTTATATGTAATACATCAGCAATTTCCGTAAGTTTCAGGTCCCCAAAATAGTATAAAGTAACCACTTCACTTAATTCATTGGGTAGTTGATTTAATGCCCATTCAACTGTAAGCTTATTTAAAACATGTTCCATCGGATGTTCTACAAATTCTATTTGTGTGCTTAATTCCGATTCTTCCACAGGTATTTCTTTAATTTTTTTGAAATTATCTTTACATAAATTTCCGGCTATTGTATATAAATAATTCTTTGTTTTTCCTCTGTGACTGTAATCAGACAATTTTGCAAAAAAACGCACAAAGGTTTCCTGTGTTATGTCTTCAGCATATTCTTTATCCGGGCAACGATAACCGCAATAAACCAAAATTTCCTTATAGTATTTACGGACAAATAAATCAAACGCCGATTCTTCGCCCTGTTTCATTTTTCTAATTAAAAGAAAATCGGAATACACAAAATCCTCCTTTCCCTATAAACGCCTGCTTTTTGGCATAGAGATATGCCCGAAGGGCGTTCTTGATACTCGAATTTCAAAACGTTTATCCTTTCTATTATGTATAACGAATCACAAATATAAAAAGATAGCCTAAAATAAATATTTTTTATTTTAGACATAAAAAAAACAATATCCCACGCCAAACGCGGATACTGTTCTTTGCATTCATTTAAAAGTGTTCTAATCTTTTGACTCTATCACAATCACAATCCCCTCCTCAAGCTCAATCACAGCCGTATCCTCCGTAATCTCATTGCTTATCCCTAAGGTATTGTCATTGTAAAGCCGTGCATGTTCCAGCGGATATAGAAAGCCTTTCAACGTAATGTTTTTCACAGTGGTTCCAAACGGCAAAATAGAAACGTACTTTCCGTACTGTTCCTTTTTCTCTATCTTCTTTACGCCGTCCGTCAGGGAAATGCGGTTATTCGTATCTATGATATACGCAGGAATGTCCCGCATCAGCGCCTTCTGCAAAAGCCTTATATTTCCGAGCACATGATCCAGACGCGTCCCTGTCGCCCCCACGAGATGTATTTCCGAAGCCTGATGCTCAAACGCCGTCATAAGTGCAAGCTCCGTATCCGTCTCATCCTTCTTTGGGCAGAATTGCTTCCAGATAATCTGCGGGATCTGATGAAAATATGCGACAGTCTCCTCGTTCGCCGAATCGAAATCACCCACGATACAATCCGGCACGATACCCCGGCGTCTGCAAAACTCCATTCCTCTGTCCGCAGCTATAATGTAATGCGGCCGATAATTTTTTATGTATAATTCGGCGAAATCATCGTCTATATACCCGCCCGTCAAAATCAATACTCTCATCACTCTATCCATGCGCTTTCATAATTTCCAAAAATGTTTTTACATTGTCTTCTATATTTCCATGAAACACGGCGCTCCCGGCCACAATAATATTGGCTCCTGCGTCCATCAGCCTTCCGATATTCTCCGTATGAACTCCGCCGTCCACCTCAATATCCGTTTTCAGCCCTCTCTTATCTACGATACGCTTCAGATCCCGTATCTTATCTATGGTGTAGGGAATCAGCTTCTGACCGCCATATCCGGGATTTACAGTCATAATAAGCACCATGTCCACCTTCGGAAGTACATACTCAACCGCGGAAAGAGGCGTAGCGGGATTCAGGGCGACACCCGCAATAATCCCCTTTTCTTTTACCGCATCTATCGTCCGGTCAAGATGGGTACAGCTCTCCGCATGTACCGTAATCAAATCGGCTCCGCAGGATACAAATTCGTCAATATAACGTATCGGCTCCTCTATCATCAGATGCACGTCAAAAATACGGTCACTGATTCCCCTTAAAGATCTGATCAGCGGCATTCCAAAGGATATGCTCGGCACGAACATGCCGTCCATCACATCTATGTGAAGATACTGCGCGCCCGCCCTGTCCAGACTCATTACCTGATCGCCTAACTTTGTAAAATCCGCCGCCAAAATAGAGGGTGATAAACAGTTCATAAGCTTCTCCTTCACTTGTCCGAATCACAATTACATTCGACTCTAATATTTATTCATAGACTTTAGCTCTTCATAGAGCATACAGTAATTTTCATAGCGCGTGGAATGAATTTTCCCCTCACAAAGAGCCTGCTTCACGCCGCAATCCGGCTCGCTCATATGCGCACAGCCCTGGAAACGGCAATATGGCTCGTACTGCGCAAATTCAGGATAAAACTTTCCCAAATCCTCTTTTTCCACTCCCGGTATATAAAGAGAACTAAATCCCGGCGTGTCCATAATATAGCTTGCCCCTCCGACGTGTATCAGCTCCGAATGCCTGGTAGTGTGTCTTCCCCGCTCAATTTTCCTGCTGATCTCCCCCGTTTCCATCTGCGCCCCGGGCGAAAGCAAATTCACCAGAGAAGATTTCCCGACACCGGAAGGACCGGCAACTGCGGTTGTCTTGTTCCGGATAATTTCCCGCAGCTCTTCCATACCAATCTCCTCCTTCGCGCTTGTAAACAGGAGCCTTTGACCGCAGGACGCATAAATATCGGCAATCTCCCGTCTCTCATCCTCCGTAATCAGATCGCATTTATTGAAACAGATCACAACAGGTATCTGCTGATACTCCATCATCACAAGAAAGCGGTCGAGCAGATTAAAATGCGGCTTTGGCTTGGCCGCGGCAAATATAATAAGCGCCTGGTCAACATTTGACACCGCAGGGCGGATCAGCTCATTCTTCCGCGGAAGAAGCTCCGTAATATTTCCGGTCCGCTCAGCCTCATCAATCACGTCAAGTATCACGTCATCCCCGACCAGCGGCTTTCTGTTCTGTTTACGGAAAATCCCTTTTGCCCTGCACTCATAGACTCCGGATTCCACTACATGCACATAGTAAAATCCCGATATCCCTTTCACTATTTTCCCCTGCATGACCTGCCCTTTCCACATCCAGTCATTTTTATCATACATCCGCCTCTACTGTTCGGTAAAATTCACCTTTTGACTGTTTTCAAGCGTCTGCTTTTTGCCGTCGTCGTCCAGATATGTCCAGACAACGGTAAGCGTTCCGGTGCTGCTGTTTTCTATATCCGGCAATGTCAAAAAGTACGGCATCGCGGACACTTTCACATTATTCCACCTCTGTAAAACTTCGCCGTTCTCATTGCTGATAGAAATGTCTGCGGAAACGTATTCCCTGCCGTCATTCGGCACGTCGACGGATGCCTGATAAGAATAATAAACCATCTTTTTGCCAAGGCTTATAACCAGACTGATGCTTGTTCCGCGGTCTACATATTTTCCGCCTACAATGCTTTGGCTGATGACATTTCCCTCCGGAATGGTCTCATTGTATTCCGAGCCGGCCTGCGACACGGTAAGCCCGGCGTTACTAAGCTCTTCCTCCGCTTCCGCCTGCGGTTTATTTCTTACATCCGGCACCTTCACATTTTCAAGACCCCTGCTTAAAATAATCTTAATGGTATCGCCGGCTCTCGCGGAAGAATGTGCCGCAGGCTCTGTACGGATTACATGATCCTGCGCCAGATCGCTGTAATCATAATCCGTGGTCACAACAAAACCGGCCTCCGTCAGTCGCGACTGTGCCTCAGAGGATGTATAATTCGTTACATCCGGCACCTCAACGCTTCCTGCACCGCTGCTGATGGTCACCTTAACCGTCGAATTCTTCGCCACACTCGTACCTTCCTGTACGCTCTGTGATATTATTTTGCCCTCCTCGACGGTATCGGAGGAACTTACGCCCTCCTGCTCAATCCGCAGGCCTATCGCCTCTAACTCTGACTTTGCCTCATCAAACGTCTTATTTTTGACATCAATCATGGTAATCATATCCTCGTCGTCGGAAGTATCCTTTTGCGTATCATCAGTCTGTGTCTCTGTCTGAATCTCCGTATCATCCCCTGTCTTTTTCCCCGATCCAAACTTAAACACGTCAAAAAAGCTCAGGACAATAAAAACAATAATTGCAATGATAATAACTGCCGCCGCAATTCCCATAATCGTAACGGCTTTTTCCATTTTAGGATTTAAGATGCCTTCCTCATCTTCCTCTTCCTCATCCTCGTCCGCTTCCTCCGGCTCCTCCTCCGTTTCCGGAACATAGACCTTCTTTGCCTCCTTATGAATCTGCTGAAGCTCATCGGCGCCGATTACACGGGTTTTATCCTGTCCGCCAAGAGGAATCATCGTTACAAAATCCTCATTCGGGCTAATCAGCCCCTTCTTTAGATCCAGTAGAAGGTCTCCGATCGTCTGATAACGGCGATCCGAATTTTTCTGCGTACATTTTAAAATAATCTTTTCCAGGCTGACAGGGATATCCGGCGCATAGGCGCTCGGCGTCACCATCTCCTCCTGCAAATGCTGAATCGCAACCGCAACCGTAGTGTCCCCGTCAAACGGCACCCTTCCGGTCACCATCTCATACATGACAATTCCCAGCGAATAGATATCGCTCTTTCCGTCCACAAATCCGTTTCTTGCCTGCTCCGGAGACGCATAGTGCACAGAACCCATCACATCGGAATTGATGGTATTGGAGGTTGCGGCTCTTGCGATTCCGAAATCCGTCACCTTCACCTTGCCCTCTGTGGAAATAATGATATTCTGCGGCTTAATGTCACGGTGTACGATATGCTTGTTGTGCGCCGCTTCAATTCCTCTTCCCACCTGGATTGCAATACTGATCGCTTCTTTATACGAAAGCTGCCCCTTCTTCTCAATGTATGTCTTTAGCGTAATGCCCTCGACGTACTCCATCACAATAAAATGCATACCGTCTTCACTGCCGACATCATAAATATTTACAATATTCGGATGCTCCAGCCCCGCCGCGGACTGAGCCTCCGTGCGGAATTTCGTTACAAAATTCACATCCTCGCTAAATTCCTGCTTCAATACCTTGATGGCCACAAAACGGCCCAGCACATGATCTTTCGCTTTATATACATCCGACATTCCGCCGGCGCCTACTTTTCCTAAGACTTCATAGCGGTCTGCTATAAACATTCCCTCTGCTAACATCTTTTCACCTCATCAGAAAACGGCTCTATTACGATTACCGTGATATTATCTTTTCCACCGTTACGGTTTGCAGTCTCAACAAGCTTCTCTGCTTTTTCCACAATGTCACGCTGTCCTATAACGATATTTCGAATCTCATCGTCATCCACCATGTTCGTAAGACCGTCGGTACACATCAAAATCTTATCACTCTTCTCAATCTCTATTTCAAAAAAATCAACGGCGACCTCCGGCATGGCTCCGATTGCACGGGTTATAATATTCTTATCGGGATGATCCCTCGCGATATCTTTATCCATCTCACCCATTCTTACCATTTCCTCTACCAGAGAATGATCTCTTGTAACCTGCTGTATCCCGTTATTTATAATATACAGTCTGCTGTCTCCGACATTTCCTATAAACAAGTGGGTTCCAAAAACAGAGAGCACCACAATCGTAGTCCCCATCCCCTTTAATCCCGCATTTTCATTCGCCCGTTCAAGCAGCATACGATTTGCGGTCACTATGGCATCCTCCATCAGGGCAATCGGCTCTGTCTGCTTTGATTTGGAGATTAGGTCAACAATCGTCTCTACTGTATATTTTGACGCATAATCTCCCGCATTATGCCCTCCCATTCCGTCTGCGACAATAAAAAGGTTTGGTAGATTTCCAACCGGCATTTCAGACGAATACATATAATCCTGATTCATTTCCCGGCGCTGTCCGATATCCGTTATGGAAAATGTCTTCATACTCTCTCCTACCTTTCTAAAAATCTTTTCCGTAACTGTCCACAGGCCCCGTCTATATCCCGGCCCATTTCCCTTCTAATAGTAACATTAATTCCGTTTTTTTCAAGTTTATTTTTGAAATTCAGGACTTTTGACTGCCCTGACTGCACGTAATCCCGCTCTTTGATCGGATTGACCGGTATCAAATTCACATGGCAGTTCATACCCTTTATAAGCTCCGCAAGCCGCCCTGCGTCTTCTCCGGTATCATTCACGCCGCCGACTAAGCTGTACTCAAAGGTAATCCGCCTTCCTGTTTTCTCAAAATACGTTCGGCAGGCGCTAAGCACCTCGTCAATCCCGTATTTATTTGCGACCGGCATAAGCTCTTTACGCTTTTCCTGTGAAGAGGCATGCAGGGAAATAGCAAGCGTAATCTGAAACCGCTCCTCCGCCAGCCTTAATATATTCGGTACAATCCCGCAGGTAGATACCGTAATATTTCGCTGACTGATATTCGGCCCGTTCTCGTCCGAAACCATAGAAAGAAAGCGAACGACATTCTCGTAGTTGTCGAGCGGCTCCCCGCTTCCCATAATGACTACATTGGAAATCCGCTCTCCGATATCCTCCCCAATACGGTATATCTGCTCTAAAATCTCGGAGGGCGCAAGATTTCTGACAAGACCGTCCAGCGTGGAGGCACAGAAGCGGCAGCCCATCCTGCATCCGACCTGTGAGGAAACACACACGCTGTTGCCATGCTTGTAGCGCATCAGCACACTCTCTATCATATTACCGTCCGCAAGGGCGAAAAGATATTTTCTTGTCCCGTCCGCCTTCGAAATCTGTACCAGCTCCTGCTTTAACACGATAAGCTCACATTCCTCGTCCAGCTTTCTTTGAAGGTCTAAGGATATATTTGTCATCTGCGCAAAAGAAGTAACCTTTTTTTCATGAAGCCACTGGTAAATCTGCTTTGCACGAAATTTCTTTTCTCCTCTTGCAGATAAAAACGCTTCCATTTCGTTTAAATCAAGCGATTTAATGTCCGTCTTCCCACTCATTTTCTTTTCCTCAATCCTGCAATAAAAAATCCGTCGTATTTTCCGGCTATCGGAAGAATCTGTTCCATCTTTTCCAATACAAACTGCGGATGATTCCTGACAAACCACAGTGCGTTATCCTCGTTTTCCTTGCGGCTGATTGTACACGTGCTGTAAATAAGCTTCCCGCCCGGTTTTACATATTCCTGCACCGTGTGCAGAATCTCTCTCTGAAGCGCGGCAAGCTGCGACTGCTTCTCCCTCGTCATCTTAAAACGGATATCCTTCTTTTTCTGCATGACACCAAGGCCCGAGCAGGGCAGATCCGCAATGACGATATCCGCTTTTTCCACTGCCGATACGTCCCTCACCCTCGCATCCCACTGCAGTGTGCTTAAATTTGAGACGCCGCACCGCTTCTTGTTCTGCTCTATCAATTCTATCTTATACTCTGTCAAATCCCTCGCCTGCACATGCCCCATGCCATGCATCAGCTCAGCGATATGAATGCTTTTGCCGCCGGGAGCGGCACATACGTCAATCACGTATTCCCCCTCCCCGGGCGCTGCTTCTATGGCGGCTTTCATAGAGCTGACATCCTGCACATAGAACAGTCCGTCCCGAAAGCTTTTTAACGCCTGTAAGTAATCCACGCCCTCTATGTAAAATGCATAAGGAATCTCCTGATTTTCACGAACCGTAATTCCTTCCGACTCCAAAGTATGCCGCAGCTCTTCGGGCGAATTTTTCATAAGGTTCGTCCGGATACTGATACCGTTTCCTTCTAAAAACGCCCGCAAAATCTCTTCCGTCTTCTCTCTCCCGTACTCCGCCATCCACTGTTCTACAATCCACTCGGGCATAGCATAGCGGACAGAAAGACTCTTCACAGGCTCCTTGCTCTCGTCCGGATACGAAATGTCGGAAAGATTTCTGCTAATATTGCGAAGCACGCCGTTCACAAAACCGGCAAGACTGCTAAATCCCTTTTTTTTCGCGAGCTTTACCGCCTCATTGCAGGTAGCGGAATACGGTATAGAATCCATGTATTTCAGCTCATAAACGCCGCTTCTTAGGATACATCGGATTACCGGCTTCATTTTTTTCGTTTTCACCTTGGAATACTGATCAATGATATAGTCCAACTCAATCATGCGCTCTAAGGTTCCCTCCGTGACACGGGTAATAAACGCACGCTCTTTTTTATCAAGATACTGATATTTTCCCAACACACCCGAAATCGCAATGTGGCTGTACTCGCCGTCTCTTGTAATTTCCAAAAGAAGAGAAAGCACCAGCTCCCGTATATTTACAGAATCAGTCACGGCTTCCCCTTCCTCCGAACAATACGACAAGACGCAGAAGCTGTAAAATTGCCGCCGCCGCACTTGCCACATAGGTAAGCGCCGCCGCCCGCAATACCTTTCTCGTATCGCGCAGCTCATCCTGTCCCAAAATTCCCGTATCTCCCAAAATCGTCACGGCGCGCGCCGAAGCGTTAAATTCCACCGGAAGCGTCACAAGCTGAAAAATCACGGCAAAGGAGAAAAAAATGATTCCCAGGGTAACAAGAAAACTTGCCTGAGCGAAAATCAGGCCCAAAATAATAAGAGGCCAGGAAATCGTCGAGCCGATATTTGCCACAGGTACGATCGCACCTCTGACTGTGAGCGGGGCATAATTCTGCTGATGCTGAATCGCATGGCCGCACTCATGCGCCGCCACACCGACTGCCGCCACCGAGACGGAACCATAGACACTGTCCGATAAATTCAACGTCTTGTTTCTCGGATCATAATGATCCGTCAAATTACCCGATACGTGACGCACCTGCACATCGTAAATTCCCGCTGAATGTAAAATTCGCTCAGCCGCCTGCGCTCCCGTCATCCCCGACATGCTGCGGCGCTTGCTGTATTTTTTATATGTCACATTAACTCTTGCCGATGCAATCAGGCAGATTACCGCCCCGATGATCACAAGAATGTACGTTGGATCCCACCAACTATAATAGATTCCCGGCATATTGACCCCTCCTAATCGTTTTCATCAAGATAACATCCCGCCGATACCGCATATCCTCTCAGAAAATCCGCCGTCGGCATCCGCTTTTTGCCTTCTAACTGTATCTCTTCCAAAGAAAGTATTCCCTCTCCCGTCTGCACCCAAAATTCTGTTTTGCCCGCCTTAACGACACAGCCTGCCTTTTCGTTGTCACCGCCCTCTAAAACGGAAGCCCTCCAAATTTTCAGGGTTTTCCCGTCCAATACGGTATAGGCGCTCGGCCATGGATTCAGTCCCCGAACCAGCCTCTCGATTTCCACTGCCTTACGATTCCAGTTTATTTTGCCCATCTTTTTGTGAATCATCCCTACATGCGTCGCCAGCGCTTCGTCCTGCCTGGTATAAACGGCGTTTCCCGTCTCTATCTTGCGCATTGTCTCTACACAGAGCTTTGCTCCGGCTTCGGACAGTCTTTCAAAGAGGCTTCCGCCTGTCTCGTCTTCTCTCAGCACAACCTCCGCCGTATCTATAATGTCTCCGGTATCCAGCCCCACATCCATTCGCATCGTCGTGACGCCGGAAATCTTATCTCCGTTTATCACTGCCCACTGAATCGGCGCCGCCCCTCTGTATTTCGGAAGCAGGGACGCATGGACATTGACGCATCCATATCTTGGCAAATCCAGAATTTCCTTCGGAAGAATCTGACCGAACGCCGCCACAATCACGATATCCGGCCGGTATGCGCTAAGATACTCTATACACTCCGCTTCTCTGACACGCTTTGGCTGGTATACCTCTATACCATGGGCAAGCGCCGCCTCCTTTACCGCCGGAAACTGCAGTGCCTTTCCCCGTCCCTTCGGCTTGTCCGGCTGCGTCACCGCCAGCTGCACCTCATGTCCCGCGCTTATGATTTCCTCTAAGATTCCCACCGCAAAATCCGGCGTTCCCATAAAAATTACCTTCATAATTATTCTTCCTCATAATTTGCGTCGTGCAATTCGCCCTCTACCAGTTCCATGTACATATGGCCGTCCAGATGATCCAGCTCATGACAGATTGCCCTCGCAAGCAGCTCGTTACCCTCGATCTCATACTCCTGCATATTTTCATCAAAGGCTCTCGCCTTCACATAATTCGGCCGTGTCACCACGCCCGACTTGCCCGGAAGACTCAGACATCCCTCTTCTCCGGTCTGCGAACCGGCGCTCTCCAGAATTTTCGGATTAATCATTACGATCGGTCCCTCTCCAACATCAATTGTCACAATCCTCTTTAAAATGCCAACCTGAGGAGCCGCCAGCCCCACGCCGTTTGCCTCGTACATAGTCTCAACCATATCATCGATCAATTGCTTAATCTTAGGCGTCACCTCTTTTACCTCCCGGCATGTTTTTCCCAATACCGGATCTCCCGCTATACGAATTTGTCTCAATGCCATCTTGCTTTCCTCCTGCTTTCTAAAATCCGTTCATCGGATTAAAATCAAACTGCACCATAACCTCACGATATGCGGAATGATTCTGCATATATGTTTCTACGCCGTCCTTTATTTTTACAAGCGTATCGTATTCCCCGCACTTTAAGTATAGAACCCTTTTATATATGTCGTTGACCTTTGCCACGGCCGGCTCCGCCGGTCCGATCAAAAGAAGTTTGTTTGATGATGTCTGCTCTCTATTCGCAGCCTCAATGTGCGCCGCAATGTCTCCTGCCGCCTCCGCTGTAAGCCTTTCATCTTTGGATGCCGTAAGTATCACGAGAAGATTCCACACCGGCGGATATCGCATCATTTTGCGATATGTCATCTCCGCATCATAAAACGCCCCGTAATCGGAAACTGCCGCTGCCTTCACACTGTAATGGTCCGGACTGTATGTCTGAATCACGGCTTCGCCCGGCTTCTCGCCTCTCCCCGCGCGCCCGACCGCCTGTGTCACAAGCTGAAAGGTTCTTTCTGCCGCACGGTAATCACCGATATACAAAGAGAGATCTGCTGCCAGCACTCCAACCAGGGTCACATTTTTAAAATCATGCCCCTTGACAATCATCTGCGTTCCGATTAAGATATCCGCCTCCTGATTGGCAAACGCCGAGAGAATCCTCTCATACGAGTCCTTCTGCCTTGTCGTATCCATATCCATCCGCAAAATCCGCGCATCCGGAAACCTGGCCTTTACTGTCTGCTCGATCTTCTCTGTTCCCGCTTTAAATCCGCCGATATAAGGCGATCCACAGGACGGACATAACGATATCATGGGCGCTTCATAGCCACAGTAATGGCAAAGCAGCCTTCCTCCCCCATGTGAGCTCAAAGAAACATCGCAATGCGGACATTTTACCACGTGTCCGCATGACCTGCAAGAGATAAATCCCGATATTCCTCTTCTATTTAAAAAAAGCATCACCTGCTCCCGCCTTCTGAGACGGTCCTCTATCAGCTCCTGAAGCTTCCTGCTTAAGACGGAAAAGTTGCGTTCCCTAAGCTCCGCGCGCAAATCAATTACGTGACATGTCGGAAGCGGCTTTTTATGCACACGCTCCTTCATTTCAATCAGCAGATATTCCCCCATACAAGCCTTGTAATAGCTGTCTACGGAGGGTGTTGCGGAGCCTAATACCACGGCGGCCCCCGCCATTTTGGCCCGCTCTATCGCCGTTTCCCTTGCATGGTAACGCGGCATTGTCTCACTTTTATAGGTACCCTCATGCTCCTCGTCAATCACAATATACCCAAGATTCGGAAACGGTGTAAAAAGCGCGGACCTTGGTCCTATCATCACATCCAGCCCGCCGTTTTTCGCCCGCTCAAACTGATCGTATCTTTCTCCCTGAGACATTTTAGAATTGAGGATGGATACCCTGTCGCCAAAACAATTATAAAAACGCATCACTGTCTGATACGTCAGCGCAATCTCCGGTATCAGCACAATCGACTGCCTGCCTGCCTGCGCGGCGCCTCTGATCAGCTCCATGTATACCTCTGTCTTACCGCTTCCCGTCACGCCATGAATCAAACATGGTCTTGGATTGGAAGCCTTCGCGTTTTCCCGAATCCGCTCCACCGCCGCGCGCTGCATAGCATTCAGGGTAATATGGCTTTCCATTCTCTCCAATCCCCGCACCGGATTGCGGTAATCCCGCAGACGCTGCGTTTTTAATACACCTTGTTCCTCCATCGCCCGCACAACGGAGGCGGAAACATTTAGTTTCCCGGTAACTACCTCATAGTCAAGCCGCGGATTATCCATAAGCGCCTCAAGAAGCCGCTCTCTGGCCGTACTGTGCCGCCTCCTGTAATCGAGAAGCTGTTCCTTTGCCTTCCCCTCATCAAGCAAAAGGCAAATCTTTTTTTTCTCCTTTTTCGCTGTCTTTTGCCTGACCGGAATCACGGTCTTTAACGCCTGATTCATCGTCGCGCCGTAATTTTGGCGTATCCATGCCGCAAGCCCGATAAGCTGGGACTCAATCGGCATTCCTTCTGTATTAATTTGAACAATTTTCTTAATTTTTGCCGGATCGTACTCTGCTCTTTCTGTCAGTCCAACTACATATCCCCTGATTCTCCTGCCACCGTTCCCAAACGGCACAAGCACCTGCATCCCGATGCGTATCGCCTGCTTAAGATGCTCTGGCACTTCATACTGAAATGTCTTATCCAGCTTTTCACTCGATATGTCGATAATGACATTGGCGTATAATTTCATCTATGATTTTCCTCTCATCCATCGGATAAAATCTGCCGTTTATCTCCTGGTAATCCTCATGTCCCTTTCCCGCTAATACAATCAAGTCATTCTCTCTGGCATGATGAATTGCATAAGCAATCGCCTTTCTGCGGTCCGGTATTGTAATATAAGCGCCTTTTGTCTTTTTCATTCCCTGCTCAATATTTTCTATAATATCCTCCGGCCGCTCATAGCGCGGATTGTCCGACGTGATGATCGTATAATCCGAATATGTTCCCGCCACTTCTCCCATCTGAATCCGCCTTAACACGGAACGGTTTCCGCCGCAGCCGAACACCGTCACCAGTCTCTTCGGATGATAGTGCCGCAGCGTCTTTAACAGGCTTTTTAAGCTCGTAGCGTTATGGGCGTAATCTATCATCAACCGGTAGTTGCCAGGGACGGCAACCTCCTCAATCCTTCCCCGCACTTTTATCTTTCTCATAAGCCTTCCCATCACGGCGGGCGGTATTCCCATCGCGTGACAGATTGCCAGCGCCGCAAGAGAATTGTAAATGCTGAAAAGCCCCGGCATTCCAAGCTCCACCTCCGCCTGACACACTCCGTCAAGCTGATAGCTCATCCCAAGACACTCCTCGAATGTCTGATACTGAATTTCACTTGCAATATAATCTGCCGGCGACTTGACGCCATAGCTTCTGATTTTACACCCCGCTTTTGCGGCCGCCGCCTTTACCGCGCGGTCGTCCGCGTTGATCATGCAGATTCTGCATTTCTCAAATAATTTTGCCTTACAGGCTAAGTACTCCTCAAAATTTTTATGTTCTCCCGGTCCGATATGATCCGGCGATATGTTTGTAAAGACGCCGACATCATATCTGATTCCTTCTACGCGATGCATCTTCAGCCCCTGTGAGGAAACCTCCATCACACAAAAATCATACCCTTGATCCGCCATCTTGCGCAAAAAATTCTGTATCAAAAGCGATTCCGGCGTTGTATTGTGATATGGTATCAGCTCTTCCTCCATCTGTAACCCCATCGTACCGATTAACCCGGCCCGAAAACCTGCCATGCGCAGCATATGCCAGACCATGTACGCTGTGGACGTCTTTCCTTTCGTACCTGTGATTCCGATCATCCGAAGGCTCCCCGCGGGATTGCCGTAAAAATTCACCGCAAGCCGCGCAAGCGCCGCTCTCGTATTTCTCACTCTGATCACCGTCGCATCCCTTGCCGCGTCTACATTCTTTTGTACGACGACGGCCGCGGCGCCTCGCGTAAGCGCCTCACCCAGATAATCATGCCCGTCCCTGCGGTTTCCCACCAGACAGACAAACAAATCACCTCTCTCCACTTCTTTTGAATCATAACGTATATTTGCTATCTTTTTCTCCATCGTTCCCTGCATACAAATGTAATTGCAGCCACTAAACAGCTCCAAAAGATACGCCATTCTCATTCCTTTCGCTATGTTTAACTTTTATCATTATATGCCACGATGTATATTTTTACAAGTTTTCCACTGTTTTTTTGTATGTTTCGCTCTTTTGGGGAAATACTTTTGATATGAAAAAGAATTTTTTAATATGCGGGCTGACAGGCTGGTGTATGGAAATCCTCTTTACCTCTGTCGGCTCCTGTCAAAATCATAATTTTAAATTAATCGGGAAAACATCTATCTGGATGTTTCCCATCTACGGCATGGCGGCTGTCATTAACCCTGTTCACAAACTTATCAAAAATTTTCCGGCAATCTTGCGAGGAGGTATCTACACCGCCGGTATCTACACCTGTGAATATATAAGCGGCTCCCTGCTCAAACGCCACGATCTGTGTCCCTGGGATTACAGTGACGCCAAGGCGAACGTCAACGGCCTGATCCGGTTAGATTACGCCCCCTTTTGGATGGCTGCCGGATTGATCTTTGAAAAAATATTAGACGAAACGGAAAAAGCATGATTCAAAACTGCGGCAGCCCTTACTGCCGCAGTCCGCTTAAATCCCTATTCGTCCTCCAACTCCGCACCGATATCAAGCGTATTTAAGGTACGGCGCTTTAGTCTTGCAGCCTCGGACGCCTTTAAGACGTAATCCTTGACCTCTCTGGCATGCTTGATATGCGACAATGTAAGCTCCCTGTCCGTCACATCCCCGGTATAGCAGATCACCGTGCCCAGCTTAAAGATACGCTCCAGAAGCGTTGCGGTCAGTTTTACGTCCTGCACCTTGTACATATAGCAGCTATCCTCTTCGATCTTAAAGAAACCGGCATTCTTTGTAATAATCCCGGGCTTGATAACATACTTTGTAAAGGTCCACGGCAAGCCGAAAAACAAAATACGCTTGCGCTCCGTAAATGCGGCTTCCTCTGCTTCATAATTCTCCATCTTCACTTTATTTTCCGCCATAAAACAACTCCTCGTTTCTTCATTCATTTGATACTCCCCTTATTTTACAACATATTTCTCCAAAATACTACACTATTTTGTTGATGTGATTTGACGGACGCCGCCCCGCAGCCCGCTTTCCGGCATCCGTCCTCTTTTATGGCTGCCCTCCCCAAAACTGCCTCAAATATTCCTCTACCGTTTCAAGCCGGCATATATCGCGGCGCTCCCACTCTCTTGGGAACAGGCTTTGGTACTCTCCCCGCAAAAAACGCTCGTCTAACAGTTCTATAACGCCCACATCCTCCACGGTACGGATTACGCGCCCCGCAGCCTGTAACACTTTATTCATCCCCGGATAACGGTAGGCATAATCGAATCCCTCCCCGCTTCTTTGATCATAGTAAGCCATTAATATCTCACGTTCATTGCTGATCTGCGGCAGCCCCGTCCCCACAATAATCGCACCGATTAGCTGCTCGTTTTTCAGATCTATTCCCTCCCCGAAAATCCCTCCCATAACACAGAATGCCGCAAGGGATTTCTCGCGCTTCCTCGTAAATTCTCCCAAAAACTCCTCCCTCTCCTCCTCCCTCATACCGCTCTCCTGCACGCAGATATCCACCTGTTCCTCACTGATCTGAAGAAATTGTTCATATACCTGCCGCATAAATTTGTAAGACGGAAAAAATATCATATAATTTCCGCGCTTTATCTTTACGGTCCTCAAAATATACGCTGCAATCCGAGCGAACTCCGACTCTGTTCTTCTCGTATATCTGCTGCTCACATCACTCGCAAGCAAAAGCAGCCTCTGCTCCTGTGAGAACGCACTCTTTGCATAAACCGCATAATTATCTTTTTCGGTACTCAAAAGCTTCTTATAATATTGGATGGGAAGAAGAGTCGCCGAAAAAAATATTGTCGCATTTCCCTTTTCAATACATTCCTGAAGATTACAAGACGGGTCCACACAATACAGCTTCATGCAAAATCTACCGTCCTCATCATGCTGGGTATAGATTACATAGTGCTCATCTACCCTCTCATAGATATTCAAAAAATTGCGCAGTGAAAAATAGAAATCATTCATCTCCTCTTTTTCCGAAAACTCATGGTTCTCCAAAAGAAATCTGTCCAGCCTGGCGGCAAGCCGCATCAGCTCAAAAATCAGATCCGCAATATTATCGTACAGTTGATATTTATCGCACTCCCGCTTATACTGAAGCAGGATTTTGTTACACTTTGTAAGCTGTGTCTCCAACTCCCTGCTATAAGGCTTTACAAGCTTCCTTAGCGCAAGAAAGTCTTCCTTATAAATAGCTGCACTGTACATATCCCTGCCGCGCTCCACAAGATTGTGCGCCTCATCCACCAGAAAAACGTAGTCCCCTTTCATTCCTTCCGCAAAAAAGCGTTTCAAATACACATTAGGGTCGAACACGTAATTATAATCGCAGATTATATTATCTACCCAGGTTGCCGTGTCCAAACACATTTCAAACGGACAGACCTGATACTTTTTTGCCTGCTCCCACAAAACCTCTCTTGTCATCATATCCTTACTCAAGAGCAAATCATAAACCGCATCATTAACTCTGTCGTAATGCCCCTTCGCGTACGGGCAGCTTTGCGGATTACAGTCCGTTTTCTCACACAGGCACAGCTTTTCTTTGGCAGTAATCCAAACCGTCTTCGCGCGATATCCTCTCTCTGCCAACAAATCAAACGTCTCCTTGGCCACGGTACCCGTAATCGTTTTTGCCGTCAGATAGAATATTTTATCCGCAAGCCCTTCCCCGACCGCCTTCACCGCCGGATAGAGCGTAGAAATCGTCTTCCCCACACCGGTAGGCGCCTGAATAAAAAGATTCTTTTTTCTTGCAATCGTCCGGTAAACGCCGGCGGCAAGCTCCTTTTGCCCCTCGCGGTACGGAAACGGAAAAGGAAGATCCGCAATAGAAGCCTGTCTTACTTTTTTCCATTCGTACTGAAAATCGGCCCATTTTCGATAAGACGCAATCACACCGCCAAACCACTCCTGCAGCTCAAACAGCGTATATGCCTGCCTGAAATATTTCATCTCCTGCGTGTCGAGATTGCCGTATGTCATCTGCACCTGTATCCGCTCCAAATCATGCTGTATCCCGTAAATATATGCGTAACATTTCGCCTGCGCCAAGTGCACGCAGACCGGTTCCTTCAAATACTCCAAATTCAGATAAATACCTTTTATTTCATCAATTACAACCTCCTCCCCCTCCTCCAAAATAATTCCGTCGGCACGCCCCTCCACAATCAGCTGATAGCGTTCCTCCTCAATCACAATTTTCAGCGGCACTTCCGCATGATAGGACGCTCCCATCCGCCGCTGAATCTTCCTGTGAAGCCTGCCGCCCGCCTGCATGGCTTCCACACTGTCTATTCTTCCATGACGGTTATCAATATCGCCGGAACGCAAAATAAATTCCACAAGGTTGCGCACTGATATCTTAATCTGCTCACGCTCACAAAAGCCCTCTCTATGATCCATCATCTTTATCCCCACTTACGGAAGCTGCCACCGGCAGCTTCCTTCAGATGCATGGCAACTTACGCAATCTGCCACCGGCAGCTTCCTCCAGATGCATGGCAACTTACGCAATCTGCTGCCGGCAGCTTCCTTCAAATTTTACAGCAACAAGGTCTTTCCTATGAAATGAAAATACCCTGCGGCACCGCAAGCCAGTATCCTGACTGCATATGCCACAGGGCATCGCCTCTGTCACAATCTATTATGCTACTGCGTATCTCTGCAATACATTCTCGAAACGCGCATCTCTTCCAACATACGTTACGGTAAGCTCCTGGTTCAAATCCATAGCCAATATGCCTAAGAATGATTTTGCATCAACAACAACACGATTGTAAGAGATGTCAATATCAAAGTCGCACTTCTCAGCCACTCTCACAAAATCGCGTACCTCATTTGTGCCAGATAATCTGATTCGCTTTTCGTTCATAATTTCACCTTCCTTACATAAGTGAACGCTAAATAACGTTCGAAACAATTAATATCTTTAGGATTGTTGGCATTATGCCACCATTTTATTCGTTTGTCAATATTTTCTTTTTCCGGAAAAATTTCAAGTCATGCACATTTCTCACAAGATTCTCCGGAAAATTTGTGTCTCTTTATTTCTACAAAAAACGGTTTTTCCACATTGTTTTGATTTCAATACAATTCATTGTCTATTTTTATTGGTTCTATCTGCTTTTTTTTCCAAAATTTGTATTAATTTCATAATTTTATGCGGATTTTCCTGTGATTTCTTTTTTAATTGTTCCCCTATCATTAATATGCATCTGTGTTTTGAGCGTACCTATTTTATAGAATGCTCTTCCTCCCACAATCGCAGACTTGTCCTGCATATACTGTCACTCTTCTCCAATGTAATCAAAAATACCTGGTTAAGCTCCTCATCCTTATAACTGTTCATCCAGATTTCCTTATCTTTAAGCGGCAGTCTCGCGCACTCCCTTCCATCCTGCAAGATAGAAAGCTTAGAATCCGTGACTATATAGTCGAAACAGGCAAGCTCCATATGAATATAATCAATGTCCATCCTGTTCACAGGCACGCTTTCATAAGTCAGCCTTTTCCTGCGGTATATCTGCAAAATATCAATTAAATCTTTCACGCAAAGTCTTGTTCCCATTTCCTCCCTCTTTTCCGAACGTGTGTTTGTATTTTGATGATATACCATTTTCCATTATCTGTCAATAGTATTTTCGAACATATGTTTATACCAGGCCGCCTTCCGGCTGTCTGTGTCTATTCCGCTTAATAGCCTTTATCCTTAACCACATAAGGATAACATCTAAGCCGCAGCTTCTCGGGATAGATTTTTCCCGGCATCCCATATTCCTTTGCGTAAATTTCAATGAACTTATGGTATTTCGTCTCATAACCGCATCGAAAAATATGAACGAAAAAAACATGATCCCTTCCCTCTTCCCTGCATTTTTTTTTCACAAACTCAAGAAATCCTGACACATACAGCCGCTCCGGCGTCAGCTCACATGCGCTCTTCACACTGATTCTGCTCATACAGCGCCGGACATTTTTCGCCTGATTTCTGCGATACTGCTCCTCATCCTTCCCCTCTCCCCCGCTCCGCGACAACGCACGAAGAAGATAATCGTGCGTGCGCGCTTTGCCGTCCTGCGCTTCTGTGCCGGAAGCTTCCCAATATGCCCTGACGGCCCGCAAAAATTCCGGCGACATTTTCCGTCTCACTCCGCGGTACAGCAAAGTTTCCTCCTCAAAATCCACATCATGTCCACGCAGCCTCACAAAATCCGCAATACTCTCAATTCCCTCAAAAAATCCCCGAATCAACACCTCGGAAAGCTCTCTGTCTGTGTGTATACCAGAAATCACACGCTCCACCTCCTCCCCATAAATCGGAACCGTATCCATCCTCTCTATCATATATTCCTGAAAAATACCGAGCGCATATTCCTGCGACTCAAAGACGTTAAACGGTATAATGTCCCGACTTTCGCACCACCCAAAAAATTTAGACAAAATAATCCGGTTATCCTGCATATATTTTAAGCTTCTGCTGTTTGCACATACCTTGTCAATCAAAAAGCTCTTCATATCCTCTACATTCATAGTAAAAAGATCCTCCTCCCAAAACAGAGGACGATAAATATTTTTCCTGTAATTCGGATATTCCTGTGTAAATTGATTTAAAAATTCCCGATATTCTAAGACGGAATATCTGCGCCTGCCCGAAGCGTCCATTTCGCTTTCTCCTTTTCCGTTCATAATAATCTCCAAAAACATTATATCTACATCATCACATTTTTGTCAATTAAGTCTTGACTTATCCGTCATCCCGTGTTACATTAAACAGGCAAAATGTCAAATAAGTCTTAACACATCCCATTTTCTCCTGGCGTGTGAAAAACACACAGGAGGATTTATCTATGACTTTACCAAACATATCTTTATACAAATATTACGGAAAACCGCTTCCGTCACGGGAGGATTTTCACAGAGGATACGCAGGAGAAATCACAACCTTAGATTTTTCCACACAGTATCCGAATCCACTGAGACTGGCAAAACAGTTTTCCGCACAGCGCTTCAATCATTCCATGCAGCATATTTCGGTTTCCTGCGATACAAAAGCAATGGGAGGCGCTTATGAATAATGTAAAAACATTCCAAAAATATATTTTTAAAATCCACTCCGCCAGACTCTTCGAGAGCAAATGGGAGCTGACCCTGACAATTCAGGACGCTCTTAAGAATCAGGAAATCATTGCGATTGCTGACAGCACCCTTTTACGCATGATTGACGAGTTAAACCAGACCACTCGCTCCGTCAGAGAGGCCGAGACGCTGCGGCGGCAAATCAAAAAGCTGCAGCAAAGCAACAGCGCAAGCAAAAAGAGCCGCCTGAAAAAGCTGTATGAAAAATTTCAGTCCTTACAGTTCCAAAAGGATTACGTCTGCGTGATTATGGATAAAAACGCCCACTATGACAGAATGGCCAAAAGCGGATTCCTCTTAAACGGAATCAAATATGTACGTCTGCTTGCAACTAACGGAGGAGTAAAACAAAAAACGATTGTATTTGTAAACGAATCCCTTGCCCCCGCCCTAAAAGAACGCTTAAGCTGCGGCAGAGATCCGGCAAAGCCTTTCGTTCCGGCAAAATACAGCGCTTATGAAGCGCTCGCCTGCTCCTCCACCGCCGTCGTATCCGACCCTGAAATCATCGTCGTAAAAGACTGTCTAATCACGTTTACGGAAGACATCCTAAAATTGGATGATTCCAAAAGCGACGAGCCGCTCCTTAGCCTTGAGAAAGACTATTCCATAGAAAAAAATGCGAGCGACGGCTTCGGCTTAATCCTGCCCTCCCAGTCGGAAAAATGGGCAAAAGAACTGGGGCTTGACTATCTGCCCGCCGGCTTTTGCACCCGCCCGTATCACTTTAGCAAGGGTATGCTCGTCACCTTTGATTTCCTTGCATTTGCCAGGGAGATCGCGGGAACCTATCTGATCAAGGACGCCTGGGGCAGACAGCGGGATATTCGAAAGGCGCAGGTGATACTGACAACCTCCATGTTCAAGCTGTGGGACGCCTACCCGTCGTATGAAGCCTTCCTTGAAAACTGCCGCCGCTATCATTTTACCTTCGGCATTACCAAGGTATGCCCCAAAGAACTGGAATCGGAACGAACCTTAAATTACCAGTTTCTGCAAAGCTACCGGCTAAGCGATGCACAGATTGACGCGCTTATCGCACCGGCAATCAACGAAATCAAGGGGATTCTTGGCGCGGACTACGCCAGAACGCTTCTGTTTCTGCGCGGTATGGCAGTGACGGAAAAAACGGCCCTTCCACGGGAAAACGACTATATCAAGGCACTGCAGATCGAGCCCGAAATGCTAAAAGATCCCTATGTGCGCTCAAACATACACAGATTAATCAAACGAAAGATAGAGGAAGCCGCCACGGGCGCTATAAAAGTGCACGGCAACTACCAGATTGCCTGCGGCGACCCTTACGCCCTCTGCCAGTCTATGTTCGAGCTCCCTGTAACCGGGCTTCTTAAGAAGGATGAATTTTATTCCGCGTACTGGAGCAAAAAACATATCAAGCAGGTTGCGGCCTTCCGCGCTCCCATGACCTGCCACAATAATATCCGAAGAATGAATATCACGGACGGCAGCGAACAAAATTACTGGTACCGCTATTTAACGACGGTCTTAGTCTTTAACTGCCATGATACTGCCGCGGAAGCAATGAACGGGGAGGATTTTGACGGGGATATGAATTTTACCACAGACAATCCCATCCTAATGGAAAATCACCGCATTTTGCCTACAATACTTTGTATCCAGCGGAAGGCCGAGAAAAAAGTAATCACAGAAAAGCTTCTGGTCAAAGCAAACAAGGCAAGCTTTGGCGACGACATCGGAAAATACACCAACGGTATCACTTCCCAGTTCGAGCTTCTTGCTCAGTATGAACCGGATTCCCCCGAATATCGGGAATTGGAATACCGGATTATGTGCGGACAGCTCTTTCAACAAAACGCCATTGACAAGGCAAAGGGTATTCTCTGCCGGCCGCGTCCCAAACACTGGTTTGATCCCGCCTGTCCGCATCCGAATGGCGACCTGGCGCTCACCGCTTATAAAAAACCGTATTTTATGGTTTATATCTATCCTGCCCTGATGAAGCAATATAAGAAATACATTGCAGATGCAGACAGGAAATGTCTGATCCGCTTCGGGTGCCGCGCAGACGCACTGCAAAACAGAGAACACAAATCGCAGGAGGAATCCGACTTTTTGGAATACTATGAAAAATATATGCCGGTTGGCACGCACCCGTGTACGGTCAACTGCATCTGCCAAAAAATAGAAAACGCCTTTGACGACAAATTTTTCCGTTCCCAAAATGATGCGGACTTTGACTACCGAATTTTAAAATCGGACGCCTGTGAGGAAGATGACCGTTACAGGCGGATAAAGAAAAAAATACAGACGCTCCATGAACAATATTGTCAGCAAGTCAAAAATTATATCCAATTATCCGCTAAAAACAGCTATTCCGCCGAAGAAAACATACGGACGCGCCATCTGATGACAGAGCATTTCCGGCAGGAATGTTACCTTATATGCCCCGATTCGGATATGCTTGGCAATATTGTTCTGGATCTTTGCTATACGACAAACAATTCCAAACAGTTTGCCTGGGATATCTGCGGCGATATCTTTATCCGCAACCTGTTAAAGCGAAACAATTATACCATCCGCTTTCCACATAAATGCGACGACGGAAATATCATCTACGGAGGAGAGCGTTTTAAACTAATGGAAATACAGGAGGAAAATGCATGATAAAAATTATTTTAGATGAAATCGGCTACACCGAAAACTTATTAGAAAAGCTGTCCCAAAATCCCGCGCACATGCTGGACAAAAAGCCCTCAAGAGATCTCTTTTTGATCGCGCGCTATCTTGGACAGGAGAAGGAGCTTGCGCAGGAAACCATTTACCGGCGGCTTTTGGCCTTGATGCGCGACCACTATCCGGAATTTAATCAAAACACATGGCACAAGCTTTTAGAGGATTTTTCCAAAAAATCCTTAGAGCGCCGTCTCACCAGACTTTCCTATATTCCGGTCTATGAAAGCGAGCTTGCAAGAATTGGCGTCTTAAAAAGCAAACCGATGCGCCGCCTGGCATTCACGCTTTTGTGCCTTGCCAGATATCGGCTATGCGTCTCCTCCTCGAACAACGGCTGGATTAATTATCCGTACAAGGATATTTTCCGTCTTGCCAATATCAGCGCAACCGTGCAGGAGCAATGCTCTATGATAAAGGAATTGATTTCTCTTCATTATCTTAGCATGAATCATATTGTAGACAATTTAAGCTTACAGGTTCTCTATCTGGATACGGAAAATACCTCTCCCACAATCCTTGAGATTACGGAGTTTTCCAATCTGGGCTACGAATACCTGCTCTACTGCGGCGAGCCGTACTTTCGCTGTCAAAGCTGTCAGGTCTTAAGCAGAAAAACCGCCACCAACAACCGCTACTGCAAAGACTGCCGGAATAATATTCAAAAAGAACGCAGCAAAGCCGGAATGAAAAAACTTCGCAAAAGTCGCAGCGTTAATGAGCAGCATGCCTTACAAACCCAGTAATATCAATACGTTTCGCAATCATGTCATTTTTTCTTTTGTGATGAAAACATACGTTCTTTTCATCAAATATCAAGAAAGGTGACAGGCAACGCATGACGAAAAATGATTTCGAACACAAACTTCTCATGGGAAGCGAGCTGTATATCGGCAGTATTCCGACTTATCGGATCACACTCGGCGATATGGCAGCCTTCCCATATGGATACAGCTGCTGCCAGCAGCTCATCGGACTTTTATGTCTAAGAGAAACAAATCTTCCCTCCCTTCCCCAGTCCGGCAGAAATATCAGCCCATGGGAATTTCTAACTGCCAGGCTCTATGCAGAGGCCGACGCGATTACGGCCTCTTCCGAGGAAAATCCGCTTTTTCTCACGCAAAGCCTGCTGCCTTTTTTGGAAATGCTCTTTCATCAAAAAGTCGTTTTCCACTATGAAAAAGACTGCTTTCACATTGGCGCCGGAAAAAACCCGTCCGTCTTGAACGGGCAGAATTTTCCGATACTCCAACAGATTCTCAGAGAACGCAACTGCCTCACTGACAGCGAGCTATCCGAGGAGGAGGAAAATCCTAACAGCGAAATGGCAAAAATGCTCTTAGCGAAACGGAGACGGCTGCGTGAAAAAGTAAAGCGGCTCAAAGGAAATGCAGGGGAAGAGAACGAACTCACAATGCAGGATTTGATCAGCATCTTCGCGGAGGCTGCGCACATGACGCCGGAATACGTCTACAAAAACTACGACGTATACCAGTTCAACAACCAGTTCAACCGCCTGAAAATCATGGAAGACTATCAGGTCAATATCAAAGCATTGCTTGCCGGTGCCAAAAGCGAGGACATCGAGCTTAAACACTGGCTCACAAAAATCAACTAAATTTAAACTATCAAACTCAAATTAAGGAGGAAACACACATGAATGCAAACACAAAATTCGGCGTTAAAGAGGTAATGGATGTTATTTTATACGACATGGAGACAGGAACTCCCGTCATCTTCTTTGACACCTTAAAAACATCAAATCTGGAAATGACAAGCGAAAAGGTATACGCAAGAGGCGGCAAGGGAAATGCCAAGCTTCTGACATGGGAGCTGAACAAAGAGGGCAAGCTCACAATCGAAGATGCGCTCTTATCTCCAAAGTCATTAGAGTTACTTTCCGGCAATGCAGGAGAAATCGGCTCTAAGACAATCTATCAGAGAGAGGTTTGCCCGGTTGATAACTCCGCAGACAATCCTACAATTACACTTGCCTATAAGCCAAAAGAGACCGCAGAAAACATTATAATATACAGCGCGGATGACGACTGCGGCACACCGATTAAGGTTACAGACGTAACCGATAAGACAATTACAATTGACAAAGCAGATGCGGCTTCCGTCATCGTATACTACACCTTCGAGAGTACGGCCGACACGGAGCAGTATATCATTGACGCCGACAAATTCAGCGGCACATACAAATTAGTGGGAAATACCGTAATCCGAAACAGCCAGACAGGTACAGATGAGGCCTTCCAGATCGTCATTCCGAATCTGAAATGGAGCTCCAACATTACCTTGAACTTTGCGGCAGAAGGCGATCCGCAGCCGATCTCCTTTGAATGCGAAATCTTAAAAGACCCTAACAGCTCTACAATGGTAGAACTGACACGCTGGGCGTAATCCATCCCTTACAAAGAGGAGTGCTTAGCACTCCTCTTTTCTTTTTCTTAAAGCTTGGAGGTAGCTTATGAAGCGAATCAAACAATTCATTTTAAATATCAATTTCTCCCGGGTATCCGCGGGAGCCGTCACCAGGCTTGTCATGCTGCTGCTCTCCCTCGTTTTCTATCTTATGAAAATTTTTCATCTCGTACCGCCCGCTATCGACGAAGATCTTGTGTGCAATCTAATAATTGCATTCTTCGGCGTGCTCGCATTTTTACAATCCTACTGGAAAAACAACAGCTGGACCTTCGCCGCCCAGCAGGCGGATGAAATTATGGAGCAGCTCAAAGAAAATGGCAGTCTCTAAACAGTCTATACTATCAAAGGAGGTTTATCATGTCTTACACATTAAAAAGCAGCTGCGCCCACCGAAGCAATTACGGCGCAGCACGAAACACTGCAAATATCAAATATATCGTATGGCACTACACCGGAAACGACGGAGATACCGCCGCATCAAACGCCCTCTATTTCCAGGGCGCGAACCGCAAAGCGAGCTCCCATTATTTTGTGGATGACAATACGATCATCCAGTCGGTTCCCGACAACTACACCGCATGGTCCGTGGGTGGAAGCCGTTATAAGGATTATCAGACCACAGGCGGAGCCGCGCTCTACGGCGTCTGCACCAACAGTAACTCTATCAGCATAGAGCTGTGCGGTACAAAAAAAGACGGCACACGCCGCGCATCAGACATCACCCTGGAAAATGCCGTTGCGTTGACCATACGCCTGATGAATACTTACCAAATCCCCCTCTCAAACGTAATCCGCCATTTTGACGTTACCGGAAAATACTGCCCTGCCTATTATATGGACGCAAGTGCCTGGAACGCATTAAAAGAAAACATCCGCAAGGCAGCCGCGTCAAATGAAACGGACAAGGTTACCGCGGAAAGCGGCGCAAAACCTGCCGTCTCATCTTCGGGCTCCAAAAACAAGATTGTTGCCGCAGGGCAGCATCACGCAAACAATTTTGCGGGATGTTCTATCGCAGAGGACGGAGTGCGCGGCCCCAAAACAAAGGCGGCGGGAATCCGCGTACTCCAAAGCGCCATGAATCTTGATTACAAAGCCGGGCTTGCCACGGATGGAGTGTGGGGACCGAAATCTAATGCAGCACTCGCCTCCCACTATGTAAAATACCAGGAAAAACAATACATGGTGACTGCCGCGGAAATCCTTTTGATGCTCAAAGGCTACCAGCCAAACGGCGTGGAATCGCCGGGGATTTTCGGAAACGGCCTAAAAGCGGCCGCCATCAGCTACCAGAAGGACCACGGTCTTGCCGCAACCGGAATCATCAATGCCACGACATTTAAGTCACTGATCGTCTGACTATGGAAGCTCTTCTTACATTCCTACGGCTCGACGTCTTCCATCTCACACTCGCCGTTGTGATTGCCCTGTCCGCCTTTCGGATATTTTCGGAAATCCTCGAATGGTTCTGCCGCAGAAATGGCATTGAGCTGCGCATTTACCGTGAACGGCGGGAACGAAAGGACCTGAAAGCGAATCTGCAAAAACTGACCGACATGTTTGTCGAAAAAGAAATCGACGACATGCGCTGGGAAATCCTAAGCTTTTCCTCTGCCCTCTCAGACGGCAGAAATTTCGGAAAAGAACATTTTGAGCATATCATTTCCCTTCACACGAAATACGAAAACATATTGGAAGAAAACCACATGGAAAACGGCCTTGTCACCGCCTCCATGGAGGTTATTGAAGAAATCTATAAAGAAAAACTGCGAAACGGCACATTTTAGGAGGTCAACTATGAAATATTTAAAAATGAAAAAAAAGGAAATCGAACTGAAACTCATCATCTACACAGCCATTCTCTCCGCAATCAAAAACAGGGAGAACCTGTCCGCGCTGCTTGGCAGCCTCTATCAGGCGTTAAAGGACACGCCGGAGGAAGAGCTGCGGGAAAAATTTCTGCATGAGCTTGCCAAAATTGCACATGAGGAGAACAAATGAAAACAGTCAAATATCCGCGCATACCCGCAGGACGCTTAGCGCGGCTGCTTGGCCCATTGCCCGCGGGAATAAACTATGCCGGTCAATACGTGTGCCCGCCAGCCGGTACAGCCGCAGGAAACGCAGGCTGTACCGGCTGACCATAACAATTGCGCAAATATATCTGTTACGAATTCAAAAACTGGCTCAATACCTCTATCAAAATATCAATATCAATCGGCTTGGCGATATGGGCATTCATACCGTGCTTTAACGCCGCTTCTTTATCCTCCTCCAGCGCATTTGCCGTCATGGCGATAATCGGCAGCGTCTTTACGTCTTTTCTGGAAAGATTCCGGATTGTTCTCGTCGCCTCATAACCGTCCATGATCGGCATCTGCACATCCATTAAGATTGCATCATAATAATACTCCTCGGATTTCTGCACCATTGTCACCGCATCCGTTCCGTCAGGTGCAAATTCCACGGCAAATCCGGCTTCCGTCAATATCACTTCGGCAATCTCGCGGTTCAGCTCCACATCCTCCACAAGCAAAATACGTTTTCCGCCAAAATCAGCCAGCGTCCAAGCCGGCGATTCCTCTTTCCTATCCACCAGGTTATTGGCGGAAAGCAGCGCGGATTTTAAGTCGGACATAAAAAGCGGTTTTGCGCAGAACGCCGTAATACCTGCCTCCCTTGCCTCCTCCTCAATATCTGTCCAGTCGTATGCGGTAAGGATAATAATGGATGCGTCCGTTCCTACCGCCCTGCGGATTTTTCTTGCCGTCTCTATGCCGCTGGTCTCCGGCATCTGCCAGTCAATAATATAGGTATGGTAAGAATCCCCTTCCTCACGGGCGGCTTTTGCCCGATACGCCGCTTCTCTGCCGGAGGTAGTCCACTCGGCGCGCATACCGATTTGCTTGAGCATCTTGCTTACGCTGTCACAGACATTGAAATCATCATCCACAATCAGGACTCGCATACCCTCAAGCTCCTTGATCTGCTCGGCATTTTTTTCGGTGTCCTGCAATTTCAGGGTAAGCTCTACCGTAAATGTACTGCCCTTGCCGGCTTCACTCTCCACCAAAATCTTACCGTTCATCATTTCGACGATATTTTTTGTAATCGCCATGCCAAGCCCTGTGCCCTGAATACCGGTCTGTGTTGTGGTGGCTTCCCGCTCAAAAGGTTCAAAAATGTGTTCTACAAATTCCGCCGACATGCCTATACCGCTGTCCTTTACGATAAATACATAATCGCCATACCCATGGTTAAATGTCGTTTTCTGCATAATACGGAACGTGATCATCCCACCGGCCGGCGTGTATTTTACCGCATTGCTTAACAGGTTAATAAATATCTGATTCAGCTTTAGAGCGTCGGCAATTACATCCTCATTGACAACCTCAAAGGAATCAATAAACAGCTCAAGCTGTTTGGCCTTAACCTGCGGCTGAATAATATTGACCAGATTATGCATCAGCTCGGAAATATTACACTCCTGCTCCATAATCTGCACCTTTCCGCTCTCTATTCTGCTCATATCCAAAATATCGTTAATCAGGCTGAGCAGATGATTGCTGGAAGAAAGAACCTTCTGCAGACAATCTTTCACCTGCTCCTTATTATCAATATGGCTGACCGCAATTGTCGTAAACCCTATAATCGCATTCATTGGCGTTCGGATATCATGGGACATATTAGACAGAAACGTTGTCTTTGCTTTATTGGCATGCTGCGCCTGCATTAATGCATCCTGCAGCGCCTGTGTCTGTTCTCTCTGTTTTCGAACCTGATCCGTAATCTCTTTCGCCACAACCATGACCATAATATCGTCCGTATCATAATCCCTTGTCATAACAAACGACTGGCGAATGCACATTTGCTCTTCGTCAGAGAACCACTCCCAATAATCCACATTTACTTCTGTGTCGCCCTGGTCAAACCGCTCTTTTAAGTATGCGATATTCACAACAGCCGTATACGCTTCCATGGATTCCTCTAAAACAAACTGTTTCCATGCTTCAAAGCAGTCGGAAGCCTTACACGGAGCCTTTAATCCCACTTTTTCAAGAAGCGATACCTGTTCTCCGTCTACGCCATGTACAATGTCACTGTCAATACGATCCTGGGTCAAATTAAATTCAAAGGTACAAAAAGCATTCGACGTAATGGCTATCCGATACTGTCTTTCCTTGCGGTCCGCTAGAGATATCTTTTCCTGAATACGCAGCTCCTTCTCCTTAACCTCCGTAATATTCTGGCGTATAAACAACACCTTGACGGCTTTCCCGGCCTTTCTCTCCAAGCAGATAATATTCATATGCTCCCATTCCGCATGACCGTCCTGAAGGATATGGCATTCAAAACGCACATCATTATGTTCCTCCAATGAGCCGATAAGGGCATCCCGAGCCATTTGCCCGGCAAATTCCTCCCGATCGCTTTCTTCTATCAAAATAGAACAAAGATGCTCTACCAAATCCTCATATCTCCCGCTGACTTCAAGGCCGCCGCTCTCCGGACGCGTTCCCTCCAGATACTGGTACTTGTCTGTCTCAAAATCAACCATGGCAAAGCGTGAAAACAGGGTGTTGACGCCGTTAATGATATATCCCATTTCCCGGTTCTCCTGCTCTAACAGCTTCTTCTCCCGTCTGGCATGAAAAAGCAGTGTGATAATATAAATCACGAATAATCCGATCATCATGGTTTCCAGCTGAATTCCGATAAGGTTTTCGGCTCTTATCATTCTCTGCGTCACATTTTTAGGAAATGTCTGTATAAGGGCAAATCTGTTCTCCGAGAGGTACCTTACACAGAGATTGTCCGTTCTGCTGCCGGAGCCGCAAATGAAAGCGCCCTCCCCTCCGTTTTCCAGCACATCTCTTGTCTGCTTTGCCGTATTTTCGTCAATCATTTCCTCCTGCACCAGAAAATCAACCAGATTCCCTCTATGAATCTTGGTATCGGAGCAGGCAACCACATTCCCATCGGGCATACACAAATGTACCGATGCCGCTTCGCCAAAATATGTGGTGGCAAGCATATCCTTTAAGTATTCCTCCGCCAGATATGCTCCGCGCAGCACGCCTATAATCTCCCCCTTATACCGGACAGGCGCATAAAAACACAGCATCGTTTCATCATAAAAAGCGGAATCAAATACAACCGATATACCGCTTTCCCCCTGTACGCCATGGATATAGTAATCCCGCCCCGACGCATCGGAGGTCCGTCCGTCGGAAACATAATTCATTCCGTCAAGACCGGTAAACAGCAGAGCATCAAACATAGCATTATCTTCCATCTCTTTTAACATCTGCGGCGTAATAGTCGGCTCGGTAAGGCTTTCCCCTATAAAATATGCATATGTGTTGATCAGATTCAGCGCATTGTTTAATTCCTCATTGATATGGCTGGCCATCTGCCGCGCCGAATCCGCCGCGTAGCTTTTATTTCGTTCTTCCATACGCTTGCTGTTCTGTGTCGTATACCATTGAAACAAAATGACAATGGCTATCAAAAGCAGCACAACATAAGTAATTTGCTGTATTGGTTTCCTTTTTCCCCTCATAATAAAGGCCTCCTCTAAGGTATAAAATATCGGTTATCGCTCCGCGCCGATATTCCCAACCATTTGTATCATTATACCAAACAACCTAAAAAGGTGTAAAGCCTTAATCAAATTGATCGTGATATGACACCTTTGGATAGCTAATCAAGCTCTTTATTCTTCTCATATGCGCCGTTTTCTTTTTTGATACGCTGCAAATTCAACACAAGAATCGAAGCTTGAAAACAGAACTATCCTACTTTATTTCTGTTTTCAATCTTCAATTCTTTTTAGATTACCTATGATTAATAACATTAAACAAAAAGAATTGACTGTACAACACCAATCAAGGGGACAATCCCCACCAACTCAACGAAAGGAGTACAAATGAATGAGTAATTATCTTACCACCCTTCTTGGGGAAGAACTCGTGGACAAAGCGAAAGATACTTTCTCGGGCATGGCAGCTTCCGTCAAAGACGTGGATACCGCCATGGGAAAGCTCTACCAGACCACGAGCGAAACACAACAAACATATGAGAATTTTCTGACAGATGCAAACAAAACGGCCACCGAACTCGGCCTATCCGTCTCCTCTCTGATTGAACAGACCTCTGCATGGGCAGGGATGGGGTACGGATTTCATGATTCCACAAAGCTTGCGGAAATCTCCGCGCTCTATTCCAAAATGAGCGGAATGGACGGCGGCTCTGCCATAGAAAGCATCTCCGCCCTGATGGATACTTTTCATCTCGCCGCAGACGATATCTCCGGCATGACTGCGGCCCTCTCCGCTTTCGACAGCGCAGCTTCTAACACTTCCACCATGGAAAAACTGCAGGAGTACATTTCTTCCATGACAGGAGCCGAGCTTTCCCTGCCTACTGATACCGACAGCCTGACCTACACATACGACACACTAAAAGCCGTCTCCGAAATCTGGGGGCAGCTCTCCGCCGCACAGCAGGGCATGGTCTTAAACATCACCGGAACAGAACTCTACAAATCCGGCATGGAAAGCCTGATGAACGGCATTGCGGGGGATGCGGCGGATTCCTCCATGATCGCCACACTCTCGGGTATCGGCGGCTCCATGCAGGCAAACGCGTCCCTGCTGGACACTTATACCGGAAAAACCTCACAGTTTGAAAGCGCCTACCAGTCGCTCTCAAAAACCGTTACAGATTCCCCTGCCCTTAAAGCCATTACAGATTTAGGGACAAAGCTAATCGAAATCCTTGACACCGTTATTGATAAAGTAGGCCTGCTCCCCACACTTATGGCGGGAATCGCAGCGAAATCCGCTTTTAAAAACGTAGGTCATAACAAAATGCTGTTATGCCATAAAGATATTACGATTCACAGCCGCATGTGAGTGAAACGTAATCTGAATACGCCTACCCTGTTCCAAAGGCGACTTGAATGAGAAGAGAAATCTTCGAAAGAACAGGCGGTGGCCCGTTTTCCGTGACGCCTGTCACGTTTTGGACCACGTAAGGAAACAACCGAAACTGGCACACTTCGTGCGGCCCTTAATGATTTGGGTCCGGGGTAATTCGTACGCTTAACTACTAACCTGTCATGGCGACATGGCAGGGGCAAGGGGTAACGCCCAAGGTAAAGTAAGAAGGTTAAGACAGGAAAATCCGCAGCCAAGCTTCTTAATCCATCAGGAAAATCTCGAATAATCTTTCACACTTCATTGTTTCCTGTTACAAAGCTAAGAAGAAGGTTCACAGACTTTAATGGGAATCTGGATGTAAGGAAACGCGCTGATACGCGAGCAGGTCATCAGCCTGACGGCTGGCGACATATATTCAGAAAGGTAAAGTCGAGGCTAACAGGCAGTGCATGCCTGAAATCATTTATCTGTTCTCTTTTGCAGACATATGCACATTTGTGGCCTGTCCTGCCGGCAGAAAAAAGAGACGGCAGAAATGCCAGCCGTATCTTACAGCTGACATCTTAACAATTCAATCTATAAAAAGGTTGGTAGCGCCCTCACCCTATGGTTCGGCGGCATTTCGTCAGAAGGCATAATAAATGCTTCGCAATCGCCTTCCTCCTATGTATCATCAAAAGTTACTCCCACAGTTCTTGCAGTGCCACTGCTTTCCGATTTTTGAGGAGCCAAGACCGAGCAACCCGGCAGAAACCCCAATGCCAAAGCCGGACAGCTTCTTGGTGTTGGAAGAATGACAGTACGGACAGGAAACGCCATTGTAAGCAAAAGTCGGCTGGTAATTCCGACGATTTTCTTCCACCTGTTCTTTCATCTTCTGTTTCACCTTCTCATCCATCTCCTTATCATACTCTGGCTGGGAGCGGACATGCTCGTCTAAAAATTCCTCACATTCTTTCTCATGCGGTGGAACCATCCAATCCCTTGCAAGCTCATCCGGGACATACCCTCCCCCGGGGTACCCGCACCTTGGACACTTATCATAATGATTATCGAAAAACTCAGCTATATAATTGGCACACCTTTTACAATATCGAATCCTTTTATCCATACACCATACCTCCCGTTTTTCCTTATATTATATCCGCTTTCCCCACAAAAAGCAACCGTTAGCCGGTATTCAACTTCAAAAAGGAAAACGGCGCGTTTACCGATCTTACCGCAAACTTTGGGCAAATCAAACAGACGATGTCCATAAACGGCTTAAAAACCCTGTGGAACGGAAAGCAGGATTTTAAACATGACGTGGTTTCAATCCCGGAAGCCGAAATGCAGAATAAGTATAAAACATACTTAGAGATGACACGAAATTTATCCAGTGGAATGTCAGATACCAGTTTTAATAACAACTATGGTAGCGAATCTAAATGGATGCAAAACTACGCCATCGAAACTCAAAACTCCGCCAAATCCATGGAGGAGTTTGCCGAAGCCAACAAAAAAGCCAAGGCGGCACAGGACGCTGCCAACAACTCGATGCAGACCGCCGGACTAAAATCCAAGCTGTTAACCGATGGGATGCAGATGCTTGGATCCGCTTTGCAGGGCGCGGCCATTGGACTGCTTTTCGCAGGTATCTCCAAGGTGGCAGGGTTCGTCAGCGATCATATTAACCGAGTTAAAATCGCCAATGAAGAAATGAAGGATGCCGTCTCCTCTTATGGATCGGCAAAATCCAACTTAGACGATATCAATTCCAAACTGGAAGAAAATAAAACTGCCATAACAGAGCTTCAAGCAAAGGGCAATCTGACTTACGCAGAAAAGGGACAGCTGGAAGAACTTCAGGCAATCACACAGGAACTTGAAATTCAGCGCGATATTGCTGAAAATGATCTGGAAAAAGCCAGCAGGGAAGCCGCCGCCAAAGCGGTGGACGCTTATGACAAACAGTATGGCTCCTATGATATTTCCGGTGATGACATTCAAGAAAAAGTGGAACGTACCAAACAAAACGGGGTTATCACCGTCTCTGAAGGTGAAAACGATATTTCCGGAAACCTGGCGCAGCTTAAGGTTTTTAATGATAAACTAAACGAAACCGAAGAAAAGCTGAAAGACCGCAAAAATCTGGACGCCAGTGAAATTGAATTTTTGGAATATGATTTCAATCTCTATACGGACGAAATCCGCAGTCTAAAAGACAACATAAATACGTCCCTCTCCGACCTGGAAGAAAAAAGGCAAGCTCTTAAGCCGGAATACGAACAGACCCTTGAGAAACAAAAAAACAATCAGTCACTGTTACCAGAAGAAAAAGATGCACTGGAACGCTATGAAAAAATTGAAGACCATATTCGCCTGATCTACGAATATACTGACAAAAACAAGTGGAATTCCATGCAGTTTTCTTCTCTCTTCAACACCGGCGACTTTACAAAAAATAAAGAGCAACTCCTTGAAATGTCCAAAGCCGGTACGCTGACAGAGGACGCTCTAAGCGCCTTCCCGAATTTAAAAAAGCAGATTGAAGGCATGGACTTGATGATAGATGATGAAACAACCTCTATGCAGGCATTTATCGAGGAGGTCTCCGCGCTTGCCAGCGAAGAAAAGGAGATCGAAGGCTTTACTCCAAAACTCGACATTGCAGGAGCTACGAAAAATCTCCAGAAGGATCTTGCGCCTGCGCTAGGTTCCTTGCAGTCCGCTTACGAAAAGATTTTTACCGCGGACGGCTTCACTCTGGAAAATGCATCCGGCGACGTGATCCCCGAACTGCAAAGCGGGCTGGAAAAAATCGAAAATCTTGACACCTCGGCAGTGGATGACCTGTTCGCGGTACTGGCAAGCCCGACGGCTTCCGCCGAAAACGTACAGGAAGCCTTCAATCAGGTGGCCGCTTCTTTTCTATACAGCTCTGATACACTCGAAAATCTAAACGACGAGACAGCATCCGCGGTTGCCGGCCAGTTAGAAGCAATCGGCATTGCAAACGCGGAAACGCTTGTCTATGACACGCTGCGCGCAAAAACGGAATTACTTGCCCTGCAGAAACAGTACCTTGCGGAAACCGGCAATGAACTTTCCTCGGCTACTTTATCAGAGCAAAACGAATATATTGCAGCGCAGATTGCTGCGGGAAATTACTCCGATTCGGTTGCGCTTTTACAACTAAACAAGCTTTTGTGCAATGAAAACGCTTTAAATACCACAGATGATATCAACGCATGTATCGCGCTTGCTTCCGCCGCAGGAATCACGACAGACTCCCTGCAACGGCTTGCCAGATTGAAAATGGCATATGACAGCGCTATGGGAAAAAACGATTACCGGGCCGCCGCTACTATCGCGGGAGAAATTAGTGCGGAAGAAAAAAAGGCAAAATCCGATATCACAAAGGCTTCTCAAACAGTGAATTATCAGAAGAAAAATACTCCTAAAAAAAGCGGAAGCTCCCAGACCCCTTCCACCGCCTCCCAGGCCCAGACCGAGACCGAGACGGCCGAGAGCTTTAACTTTATTGAGACGCTCCTCTCCCGCCTCTCTTCGGCTTTTGATAAAGCAAAAACGCTGGCTGAAAACACATTTTTGTCAGCGGACAAACGCGCGAAGGCGTACGGAGAAACTCTTGATATTGTGACACAACAGATAAATGCACAGCAGCAGGCTTACAAGACCTACATGGATAAGGCGAACGCGGTGAATCTGGAGGAAGCATGGGCCGCTAAGGTGCGGGACGGCAGCATAGATATCTCGGAAGTGTCTGATTCCGGCCTAAAGCAGCGGATTAAGGATTACCAGACCTGGTACGAAAAAGCGCTTGCCTGCGGTAAAGAACTTGATAATTTAAAGAAAACGCAGACCGAGCTGACGCAGGCAAAGGTGAAACTAAAAATTGAACAATACGAAAATCTCTCAGACAAGGCTGCAGGAAAAAATGACCGTCTGAACGCATGGATTAGCTTAAAAGAAAGCTTCGGCGGCTCCGCTAATGTCAAAAATTATAATTCCATGAACAATCATAATCTCTCACAGATTAAATACACGAATCTGGAGAACCAAGCGTTAAAAGAGCTGCAAAAGACGGTTGAAAAAGGTTCTGACGCATGGTACGACTATGACAAACAGATAAATGACAATAAGACCTCCATGCGGAAATTGAAACAGGAGATTATGGAAAACGCCAAGGCTGCCGCCGCACTTGCGAAAGAGACGGCGCAAAAGAAAATAGAAAAATATGACCGCCAGGATGAGATGACAGACGCCAAAATAGCGAACGCCACCTCCTCTTCTTCCAAGAACTCTCTGATTAACGATAAGTTTTCCAATATTACCAAGCGGCAAAATGCATACGATAAAGCCGTTACCACTGATACGAAGCGGTTCAATAAGGCAAAATCAACGCTCAATAAATTTAAAAGCACAAAGAAAAACGAATCACTCTTAAAAAAGATAAAGAAATATACAAAAAAAGGGGAAATGATTCCTTCCAAACTTTTAGAGCAGGCTTCAAAGCTCTCTGACAACGGAAAACTTTATAAGGCATGCGCAAACTATAATGCACGCTTAGAGGCTCTGACTTCTGACCAGGAAACTGCAGAGCTTTTCCGCGAGACGTCAAAAAAAGAAAAAAGAGAGCTTGCCTTAGAGCAATTTAACAATATTTCCAACGAGTACGACAAAAAGGTTTCGCTTCTTAACCACCAAACCGGAGCGATCGACAACCAAATCGCCGAGACGGAAGCCTCCGGCAGAAAGGTTAACCGTTCGTTCTATGACACAAAGAAATCTATTAATCAACAAAAGCTTGTTACGCTGACCGCTCAAAAGGATGCGCTGACGAAAAATCTTTCTAATATCGCGTATGGAACCGACGAATGGTATGAAGCCCTAGACGCTATAGCGCAGCTTACCAACTCTATTTCAGAATGCAAAACGGAGACTTACGAGCTAAATAACGCAATTAACGAGCTTTACTTTGACGAATTTTACAGTATCTCCGACGCAATTGACAGAATGACTTCGGAACAGGATATGCTAAGAAGCCTGATTGCCCATGAGAAAAACTTTGACGAAGATACCGGCGAATTTACGGAGGCCGGACTTGCAAACCTTGGCTCCCTCTCGGCAAATTATTACGCAGCGAAGGAAAAACAGGACAATGACGCCGAAATGATAGAGCGGCTGCGCAAAATAAAGGAATCCGGCGCATTAACCGACGGTGAATTGACCTTCAATTCTATGGAAGAGCTGGATGCTAAAATCAATGAGGTCTATACAAAATGGCAGGAGGATATCAAGAGTACCTACGACCTGGAAACCGCAATTTCCGATTTCATGAAAGAAAAATATCAGGCTGAACTGGATGCGCTCAATAACCTTATTTCCGCGAAAAAGGAATCCCTTCAGGCCGAAAAAGACCTGCGCGATTACCAGAAATCTATCAGCGAAAAGACAGAAAATATTTCCCGGCTGAAAAAGCGAATTGCCGCCTACTCGGGCGATACCTCGCAGGAAGGGCTTGCAAAGCTGCAAAAACTTCAGGTTGAACTGAATGAAAAGCAGAAAGATCTTCAGGAAACGGAATACGACAAATACATTTCCGATCAGGAAGAGATGCTGGATAAACTGTATCAGGAATATGAAGAAATATCCACAAAAAAGACAGACGATTTTATGAATCTGGTAAAAGAGGGCTTAAATACCGCCAACAGCAACACAGTCCAGATTTCCGCATATCTGGCTGAAATTGCAACGAAATATGGTTATACCATACAAAATCCCGTTTCTGGCGATAAAACGGTAAAAGATTCTACCAAAGAAACGGTAGAGCAGAAGGAACAAGCGGCCAACGCACAAAGCGGTACAAAAACAGACGAGCAGAATTCACCAAAAGTCGGTAACGCTCTGATAGATGTTCCCGCTCCTGCAACAAGAAATACAGATAATAAGAAAAAGACAAAACTGCAAATCGCGAAGGAATACGTCAAATCCCACCTCTCCGACGCCAAAAAGGCGAAGGAAAGCTATTCAGATGTCAATCAAATTATTCTGAAAAAATACAACAATAAAATATTAAAAACCCAAAATCAAAAGGAGCTTGCCAAATTATTGGGCGTTACTTACGACGGCTCTACCAAAAAAGGAAAGCTGTACAAAAAGCTGCACAACATACATTTCCCGGGATTCAGCCAGGGCGGAACCGTAATTTCCACTGCCTCGATCAGACAGGGAATCCGGGAAAACGGCGACGATGCAATCGTCAGCGTAAGACGGGGCGAGACCATTTTAACCGAAGCGATGTGCGACAGCCTCAATCAATGCGTAGAGAATCTACGCGCCCTCACTGGCGATATGTCCCCGCAGCTTCGGCAGCTTACTTCTATGCCAAACGCAAACGGCCTGCCGCAGACCGCAGTCATGCAAAACCAGGCCCAGTACGGCGATATTGCATTTAACTTTACGCTTCCGAATGTCACGGATCCTGAAAACTTCCTGACGGCAATTAAGACAAGCGCTAAGCTGCAAAAGGCAATCCAAAGCGTGTCTGTCGACCGAATATACGGCGGTTCAAGGCTTGACGTACAAAAAATTCAATAAATAAAAGGAGACGCTTATGTTATTACAAAAAAATAAGGATATTAACAAAATACTGGCACAGAACAACATTCGACTGAAACAGGAAAATACCTTGCTTCGTGAAACTCTGCTTCAACTGCAGGATTCCAAATCGGAATACGAAACGCTGACCCGACAATTAAAAGAGCTGCGCGGGCAATACGAGACAAAAATAAAACAATTTGACGCTCTTACATGCGAATACCGCCAACGGCTGAACAATCTTACCATATAAGGAGGAGATAATATGTTTGCAACCGATTTTTTATTTAACAACCAACGCGCCAGCGATTTGGGGCTTACCGTCTGCACTTTCGACGCAGAGCCCCAAACCGCCTCCGGCGGTGAAATTACTGTCAATTCCGTCAAAACGCCGGGGCGCGACCAATTTACGTTTTACAATTCCCAGATGGACTCCGTTCTTGTCTGGAATTTTTCTATTGCAAAAAACCCAAGCTGCCACAAAAGCTTGTACTTTAACCAGTATGAAGAGCGGGCCGTCGCGCAATGGCTCCTTGGACAAAACGGCTATCGCTGGCTGCAGTTTGACCAGGAGGGGTACGAAGACGTTTGTTACCGTGTATATTTTAATATGATTCCCCACCAGATTAGCGGACAGACCGCCGGATTTGACCTGACGGCCACCTCCAACTGCGGGTACGGATATTCGGAGCCATTAACCTGCACAGGAACGGTAAAATCCGACGCCCCTATGCGTATTCATGTCCAAAGCGATTTTGACACCTACATCCTCCCGCATATAAAGATAAACGCAAACGGTGCCTTTTCCATCTACAATGAGAGCGATTCCATGCAGAATTTATCCGTCGGAAAGCAAACCAAACTGGATATTAACGGTGAAATTACCATGGATTGCGATTCGAATATCATCACCGGCCTAAGCGCACCGGACAAGTTTAACTGGTACTTTCTGCGCCTTGTAAACGGGGAAAATGTTATAAAAGCGGATACCTCCAAGGAAGGCGCTCCCACGTCCATAAACCTTACCGTCCAATACCGAGAACCAAGGAGAGTGATTGTATAATGAAAAAACCATGTGAAATTATCAAAATTGACAAATACACAGACAAGATAGAGACGCCGTCTCTTTTGCTTATGAACCGAGCCGGAAACGTAATCGGCCCAATTGGCCGCTTCACGAATTTTAATCTTTCCTTAGTCGGAAACGGCCTGGATGAAATCAGCTTCGACGTTCCGAAATATGCCGACAATATAGAGTGCGGTATCTGGCAGGAATTGACAGACTTAAAAATCGTAGAAGTCAGAAATTTCGGCCGATATGAAATTTCCGTCAACTATGCGGACAACACACAGACCGTAAAGTCCGTGCAGGGCGTCTCCCTCGAAACAGAGCTTGGACAGATTTATCTCAATGATTTTCATGTCAATGACGACGAGGCTACAACGATGGAACGCACAGAGTACAATAGTCATGACTTTGATGCGCACGGCAATTTTATTCCCACGGTATTTTATGACCCGGGCGACCCCGCGCACTCTCTTTTGCACCGCGTGCTGGCTGATAAGGCTCCTCACTGGAGCCTCGGCTATATTACGCCTTACATTATTTTAGATGAGGAAAGCAAACCGGAGCTCTCCTCATCCTTTCAGCGCACATACACCGCGGACGGCGAAACCGTCTACGATTTTCTGACCGGCTCAGTCGCAAAAGAAAGCAACGTTATCTTTGTGTTTGATACCATAGCGCGCACCGTCAACTGTTATAATCTGTGCGAATATACCGTTCAAAAGACAAAGGAATATAAAGGAAGCATAACGCTTACCGCCGTGGAGCAAAGCGCATACATACGATGCGGAAATACATTTGAAATCACTGGGCTCTCAAACGGCAACGGCTCCGTAATCTGTCATTTCTACGATGCGAACCGCAAACATATCCGGGATGTTCCCTACATCACAACGTCTAAAGTGATAGATACCTCGGACGTCTTCTATGTAAGGCTGCGCTATGCCTACGTTACCGGAGCTGTCAATACCGTTTCCTACAAAATCGTCTATCCCAAAGATACAACCCTTGGAAGCTGTATCGGAGAAGACACCAATGTCTTTATTTCCAAGCACAAGCTGGCAAACGAAATCACCATCTCAAGCAACAAGGATAACGTAAAGAACTGCTTCCGCATTGAAGGCGGTGACGATATGATTACGGATATGGTGCGCGTTGCAAATATGAACGGCTCAAATTATATCTATCAATTTGCCGATTTCCAGTTCAATGACATGTCGGAAGAATTAGTGCAAAAAATTAAGGAATATCAAAATGATATATTCTCCGAGGAGACACAGAACGAATATTACGGGAACAACGGTATGGAACTTTTTATAAACGGCACGATGAAATTAAAAATAACGTCGGAGCTTGATGCGGCGCTTATCTTAAGCGTCTGCAAAGAGAACAAAATTAATACGAATCATGTCGATATCTCATCTTATACCACAAATTCGTTTTGGTATGTCGATATCTCCAAACCGGACAAAGAGCTGCGTATGACTTCACAAGAAGAACCTGCGGCTGACCTTGCAAGCGCTTCATTTGACACAATGGGAATTTACAAACGGCTTTGCATCGAATACGATCTGCTGGAATACTTTGAATCCTCCATGATGCCGATGGTCAGCATCTCCGAAACCACGGCCGAGGAACAGTATCGCAAAGTGTGCTCTAATCTAAAAGCTTCTGCGGTCGCCGTTTCCTCCCTAAGTAACTATAACAGCGATTCATTTAGCGGCGTTACCAACAATGTAACCGCGTATGCAAAGATTTTCCTGGATTCCAGATTTGACCTGGAACTGTTCGACCAAACGGCCTCCTATTCAAACGGAACATGGATTGGAAAATTTAAAATTATCAGGCGCAGCGACAATACCGATGTCTACCCTGCCGACGCTTCCAGTGTCTCTCCCATCAAAGTAACCATAAATGACGAAGAATTGAAATTTGCAAAGCAAAAGATAGAAAAAGCGCTGTCAAGCGGCTCCATGCTGGACATTAATTTCAACGTTGCAAATATGGGAGAATCGGAAATGAGAGCGTATTTTAATCAATACTCTCTCAACCGCTTAAAATCCTTCTATGAAGGATACAACTCCTGCATCAGCATTTTATCAGGCATGGGAATCACATCCCCTTCCGATTCCGAAGACGATAACAACACCAAATCCGATTTTACGAACAATGACACGACGAAAGAAGATTTATATAACACATATTTCTGGAGGATGAAAATCTTGTCCAATCCAAAACCGGATAAATATTTTCCGAACCTTGGACTAATCGAGATCAGGCAGGGACAGGTAAACGAGATTCAGGACAAAATAAAAAAGATTGAGGACGAGCAGCAAAAATTTCAGTCCGACCATGATTTCAAACAATGCCTTGGCGAAGAATTATTTCTGGAATTTTGCAGATACCGCCGCGAAGACACTTATACCAACAGCAACTATATTTCTGACGGACTATCTGCTTCCGAATGCATTGCAAAAGCAAAAGGGCTCATCGAAGCCGCCGAAAAAGAGGCGAAAAAAGCCTGTATGCTTCAGCGCACGGTATCCACTTCTTTGAATAATCTTTTTGCACTCCCCGAATTTGAACCTCTCTATGACAAATTCGCGCTCTTTAACTATATTCGAATCCGAACCGAAGACGAAATCTTAAAGCTCCGCTTAATCGGCATAGATTTTAACGGGGAATCCGCCTCCGAAATACAGGTGACATTCTCGGAACAGATTGAATCCGTGGACGGTTCTATGAGCGATTTGCAGAGCGTTCTCTCACAGGCGGGCAGCATTGCCACAAGCTACCCCTCTACTGTCCTTCAGGCAAAACAAGGCTCTAAGGCGCAAAATGCTGTGCAGGAAATGTATCACAACGGACTGAACGCGGCGAAAACCATGCTGACTACCAACGACAACAATGAGGTAACCATCACACAATCCGGAATCCTCTGCAAACGTATGGACGACGAAGGATTTTACGGAGAAAGACAGCTTCGGATTACAGGCAACGGCATGTACTTGACCGAAGATAACTGGAAAAGCGTCGCGATGGCAGTCGGAGAAATACAGGTCACCGATCCCACCAATCCAGAAGGACAAAACGAAGTAGACGCATACGGAATTATTGCGGAAAATATTGTGGGAAATATGGTAGCATCAGAAAAAATGTATATCAGCAATAAAATGGGTTCTGTGCAGATTACGGGGGATGGAATTACAATTAAAAACGGCCTTATTCAATCCGCTAATTATAATACAGAAGATAAAAAAGGCAGTATGCTTGACTTAACAAATGGCACATTTGATTATGCCGGCGGAAAGCTAACTTATAAAGACAATACATTAGCAATTGAAGGAAATGTTATTGCAAGTGAACTTATTGCTACCAATTCCGGAAAAATAGCAAATTTTAACATCTCTGAAAATGAGCTTTCGACCGCCGATTACAATTCTGTTTTTGAGAACAATCATGGAATTTATTTTGGCAAAGACGGGCTGATTATTGGCAATAGCTTTAAAATCACAAAAGACGGCACTGGATTCTTTAGGGGTGGTATTCATGCAACGACATTATATTTAGACGAAGGAATCAAAATAGATTCCTCGCACATTCCTAATTTACCCAAAGAATTCAATCTGTCTGTTGAAGACAAAGGCACCTCGGCAAATCTAAAGCTTTCCGTCACGAAAGAAGACGGAAGCGTGATAGAAGGAAAGGCGCAGGAAATTAAATTTAACGGACTTGTCAGCTTTGAAGATTTGTCTGGCAACGGAACAACGCAGATTAACGGAAGTAATATCACAACGGGTTCAATAAATGCAAATCTTATAACGACAGGAATATTGAATGCAGACAGAATTGAGGTTACAGATAATATTGTACTAAAAGATACAAATTCATCTCCCCGTGTAGTTGCCAGAATAAAAAAGAGTAATATTTTCTATCGTGATGGCTTATTTCTTGGCGGTAACGATCCTGATTTTGACACATTTTTTGAAAATTATGTGTTTTTTCACAATAATGCTACTTTTTCATCCAATATAGATTGTTACAAAGGTATATCTTTTGCAATAGATGCAAGACCGGATACATACAATCATGATTTTCGGCTAGACGCAGACGGAACAGTGGTTGGGAAAAGCTTCAAATTATTGCTTTTAGACACCGAATATGATGTTCTTGGATATAGTACTCAAGAAACATATGGGTATATTTATGTCGGAAACGGAAATAAAAACTTAAGACTTCGAGGAAAAAACATAACATCCGCACATGATATCGAAGTAAAGCAACTTAGTGAGCTGTCAGATGAAAGGTTAAAAAATTCTTTCAAAAAACTAGATGAATTCGAATCCGCATATATGGATTTGGAGCCTTGTGCATTTAAATTCAATGACGGAGAATCAGATAGATTTCATTTCGGATTTAAAGCACAGAATGTGAAAGATTCTTTGATCAATAATGGATTCACAACAAAAGACTTCGGCGGATTTGTACAAACAACAGATAACTGGAAAAACCCAGATTATTGTGGAATTGAGGATCCAATGAGACTGCGATATTCCGAGTTCATCTCCTGGAATACCCACATGATTCAAAAACTTTACAAAGAAAATCAGTCTCTGCTCAAGAGAATCGAAAACTTAGAAAAAAATATGATAGGAGAAAAATAACATGGAAAAACCGATCACATTACAAATTGAAGAAGTAAAGAAAGAGCTTATTGCTACGATTAACCGCTCAAACTTGCCGGCGATTATACTGGATTACATTTTAAAAGACATCTATCATGAAATCCATTTGGCCAACCAAAGCCAACTCGTATCCGATATGCAGGCATACGAAGAAGCTGTGAAACATAAAGGGGAAGAAGAGGAATCTGTGGAATAAGCAGATTCCTTTACTATGAAAGGAGACATTACTATGAAAAACATTATAAAGAGAGTAGAAATTGACCTCTACTCTCCCACCTCTTACGAAATCATTAAAGCCCAACAAGGCGACAATATGACAAGAACCGTCGAATTTGTCCTGCTTTACAACAAACAGCCTTATCCCATATCAAATAATATTAAAATCCGACTGGAAGGACACCGCGGCGACCATTCCAGCTTTATCAAAGAAAACTGCTGCAGCGTATCCGGCAATGTGATTTCCCTGACATTAGACAGCGATATCTTATATGCTCCCGGTACGGCGGAGGCCAAAATCGTCATGTATGACGGCGAATCCACCTTATCTACCATTCCGTTCCGCATCTCGGTTCAGAAACATCCATGCGATAAAAATACGCTGGAAAAGAACAAAAAATCCGCAATTGATGATTTAATCATAAAAATGGATGAAAACACTGCTAAAAACAATCAGCAGGAAAAAACCATTAACTTTATCGCGAATCATACTTATAAGAATTTGCTGAAAAACACTGCTAATTCAACCACCGTAAACGGCGTTACCTTTACGGTAAATTCAGACGGTAGCGTAACCGTAAACGGTACCGCCACGGCTAACGCCGAATTGCTTATCGGTAGCATTTCTACGAGCGAACTTTTTAACAGTGAATTAATGTACACAGGAACCCCATCTACTGGCTCTCACACAACTTATTACACAGAACTAAAATATTTAAAAAAGACACTCAGTAACCAAAGCGCTATATTTAACAATGAATATGGAAATGGTATAACTTTATACAGGCCAAATGCCGACTACATTATCTTAAATATCAGCATAAAAATTATGAAAGGATACACAGCGGATAACCTCATTTTTCGCCCTATGATTCAGCTGCGCTCTATTTCAGATACGTCATATGTTCCATATACTTCCGCGCCGAACTCACTTGGCGATATCTCCCAACTTACAACCGGCAATAAAACAACTGTGGTAAACGCCGTCAACGAGGTGGATAATAAAATCGCATTAACAAAAAATTTGTTAAATGAACATACGGACAACACAGACTGCCATATAGAAGCCGACGAGAGAACCGCCTGGCACAAAGCGAAAAGCGATATTGATAATCTCATTGTCGGAGGAAGAAATCTGCTTTTAGATTCCCTCGAAACTCGGGCAGAAACTGGCTACAACAAGCTGGTTTACTATTTTGGAAACAGAAAGCCTGTCGCTGAAGAAACGTATACAATCGGGTTTAATTATGATTTTCTGACTCCTGTAAGTGACGGAACCATCCACATTTACGGTGTTTTTACAGACTCCACAAACGCGGATACTGTTACCGTGCTTGAGACATCCTTTAATATAACAAAAGATTCCGACTGTCATGATTCTGCCTACTATTACCGAAAGTCGTTTATATGGACAGGTGATTCCGTTCCCACAGGAATTATGATTTCCGCCCCTTCCAATCCCCCTTCTCCTACTTATCCTAAAATAAAAGTAAGAAATGTAAGCTTTATAAAAGGAAAAAACGTCAAGGCTGACTGGAATTATGCGCCGGAGGATATCGCCAATTCCCTTAACGCCATTCACTCTACATTAGAGACAAAAGTAGATAAAGCAGCGGGAATGGGCTTATCCTCCAATGATTACACATCCGAAGAAAAGTCTAAATTACAAGGCATCGAACCCGGCGCAGAAGTGAATCAGAACGCGTTTGACAGCGTAATTGTAAAATCAACAGGGATTGATACAGACGGAGAGCCCCATACTTATGAAACTGCTATTTTGTCAAACAACAATTCCGATAAGCTTGTTCTAAGAGAAGGGGAAAATATAAGCATAGATGCTTATACAGCGGATGAAACCGGAGCGGCATTGGAACATGGAATTATTGAAATTTCTGCAAAAGACACTACCTATTCCAATGCCACAGAATCACAAGACGGACTTATGAGCGCTTCAGATAAAAAGAAGTTAAATGAAATCGAAGATATCTACGATATTCAAAATTCCGTCAACACAATAACGAATACATTACTAAATAATGTAAGTACAAATCAAAGGACAAATTCACTAGCGTTAGGGCGCAATGTAAAAGCCGGAACAACTGGAGATTATAGTGTTGCGGTCGGCATTAACGTAAATGCAAACAGTTATTCTACTGCCCTTGGATATAATTCCACCAGTAATGTAAATAGTGTAGCGATAGGATATAATTCCGCCAGTAATATAAATAGTGTAGCGATAGGATATAACGCATATGCACAAACAGCAAATGATGTTGCAATCGGATACAATGCGCAGTCATCGCAGGGAGTGGCAATCGGATTTCATTCCGGTTCCGCAACTTATGGTGTGGCAATCGGGCGCCACTCCAATGCCGCTAGCCATTCTATTGCCCTTGGATGGAGCGGGACAAAATCAAATAGCCCCATGTCCATTACAATTGGAGGATGCTCAGTTTCTACCGGAAACTACTCTATTACAATAGGGAACTCATTATATACTAACGGAGCAAACAGCATCACAATAGGAAACCAGGCAATTATGAATTCCAATAATTCTATTGCAATTGGTTATCTGGCGAAAACAAATAACGCTGCAAACGGAAGCGCAATCGCAATTGGAGAGTCCGCAACAGCAAATGCAAGTAGTTCTATTTCAATTGGACATAATGCAAAAGCTTTAACAGAACACGGAATCGCAATTGGAGATAACTCTCAAGTATATGTATCTCCTCACACAATGGCAATTGGGTGTAATACGGTCGCTACCGGAAACGGTTCTACCGCAATTGGATACGGCGCTGCAACATGTTCTGCAAATTCTATACAACTTGGAAGCTCTTCATCACTTAGCAGCATAACAGCACGAGTCGGAATTACCGTAACTTCAGACGAAAGAGACAAAGCAGATATTGTTGAATTAGACGATAAAGCAGTCGAATTTCTGAACAAAATAAAGACAATTCGATACGTGTACAACAATCGTGAACTGTATATCCCAGAAAATTTACCCGAAGAAGAACAGCAAAAAAGAATGCAGTTTGGATTATGTGAATATGACAGAGAATCCCATGCTGCCGGAACAAAGAAAAAGCAACGGATTCGAATCGGTGTTTCTGCTCAGGGCGTACAAAAAGCACTGGACGAAGTGTTTCATGATTTAGGATATGCCGATTTGGTAAACGACAACTTCTTTGATTGCTCACCCGATGAAATACCGGAAGGCGTTGAAAACCAGTTAGGTGTAAACTATGAAAAGTTTATTCCGTTTTTGATTAAGGGAATACAGGAAATTGACAAACGATTAACCCAAATAGAAGAAAGGATACATTAATATGAGAAAATTCTTGAGCATTGTTATTCCAAAATTTTCAGAAACAGAAAAAGATATTTTTCCTCTATTATCCAGTATTCATAACCAGGTCGGAATTGATTTTTCCGATCTGGAAATAATTATTGTAAATGACGGCGGCGGCACTGGCGAATTAGACAGTAATTTCCTGGAGCTATTTGACATGTGCATCAAACAGATTACACTCGCAGAAAATAAAGGACCCGGTATTGCAAGACAAACCGGCTTAGATTCAGCTTGCGGAGAATATATTATGTTTTGCGATGCTGATGACATTATTCACAGTGTTGGCGTACTGGGCGCCTTCATACAGGAAGCAGAAAAAAATGCAGATGATATCATAACGTCCTCATGGCTTGAAGAACTGGTAGATGATATGGGACATTACCGTTATATACAGCATGATAATGAAAACACATGGATGCATGGCAAACTGTTTCGCCGAAACTTTTTAACAAACAACGGTATTCAATTTCACGATAAATTACGAGTACATGAAGACAGTTACTTTTTATGTCTGGCAGCCGAACTTACAGAACGGAGAGTAAACCTGCCAATCACATCATATGTATGGAAATATCGCACCGACAGCATAACACGAATTAACAATAGTGTTTATACCTATGACAGCTTCCCAATATTTATTCATGCGATTATATTGGCAAATCAGAAGTTAGAAAAAATGA
>CANOCV010000019.1 GCA_947564465.1 uncultured Roseburia sp.
CCCGGCTTTGCCGGGCCCCTCCTCATGCTATCGGGCATCAGGGCTCCTCCCGGCTTTGCCGGGCCCCTCCTCATGCTATCGGGCATCAGGGCTCCTCCCGGCTCTGCCGGGCCCCTCCTCATGCCAAGTTCTCAAAATACCCGATATAGTGCAGGTCGTGTTTATCGTGTGGGAACAGCTCATGATAAAGATCCACAAAGTAATCATCCGTCATGCTTGCCATATAATCCACAACCATCTGGTTCGGCTCGGTTTCCAGATATCGCTCTATGGAAAAGCGCCTGGAATAACGGTTGTTTTCTTTCAAAAATGCAATGTGATGTCGGTAAATATAGGAGTTTTTCTGAAGCTGCTCCGCCTCCTTCAACAGATAGCCGTACATTTTTTCAAACATCGGCCCCAAATTTTCATCGACAGACTTCCTGATTTTCTCGCTGCCGTATATATATGTATAATTCTCCTTTTTTGCTTTTACAAGCGTCTCAAAATATATATCATCCATTTTCAGATACGGCTTACCATAGCTGTTCTCTATGATATTCACGGTCAGGTTATTGATAATCTCCGCATTCGTACTGCCAATTTTCCCTCCGGTGAACGTGTCTGTGGTATCCAGCATACCAAGACGAATAGCGTCCTGTCTGTCTTTCCCCAAATACGCTATGATATCACAGATACGCATCACACACGACTCCAGTGTAGACGGAACCAGCTTTGAGATTTCATTTTCCTCGACATAGCACGCCTCCACACGGTCCTCGTACTCCGCAAACCCGGACAGCGGTCTCGGACGGTACTCCTTTTGCTCAAGCTCACCGTTGTGGCTTAGCACACCGTCAAGCGTCTGTAAGCTGATGTTTCGCTCCGACAGCTGATCCAACACTCTCACACTATGTACATTATGGTTAAAATATCTTCCTGTTCTCCCCCGAAAAAGTTCTGAAAGCATCCGCTCCCCCGCATGACCAAACGGCGTATGTCCGATGTCATGTCCAAGCGAAACCGCTTCAATCAGATCCTCATTCAGTCCCAGAACCCTCCCGATATTCCTTGCAATCCTTGAAACAAGCTGCACATGAAACGCGCGCCTTGAAATATCATCATTGCGGTACATGGAATAGACCTGGGTCTTGTCCCCATAGCGGTTATAGTAAGGCAAATGAAGAATCTTCTCGACATCGCGCACAAACGCCGGACGCCATATATTGGCTTTATCGTGGTCCATTTCACGACGTACAATATCCTCATCGCAAAATGCATACGGATTTCTCCAATGATTCCTTCGATCCTCCTTAATCCGCTCCTGCAATTCGCCTGACAAATTATGATACTCTGCCATTTATCCTCCCACCTTCTACACCTTCAGCTTACCTGCAAGCGCATTCAAATCCTCTGCCCTCTTCATCAGCTGTTCTACCGTCTTCGTATTCTCCGTACATGCCGTATAGGTCGTGTTGGTATGAGCAGCCACCTCCTCGGAAATTGCGGAAATTGTCTGTATGCTCTCCGAAATCACCTCATTGGCCTCCGCCAGCTCGCCAACTACAAGCCCAAGACCGCTGGAATGCTTTTCTATACTCTCCGCATTCACAGAAATCTGCCCAAAGCTTCTTGCCGTCTCGTTTACCGCCGCATTCTGCGCTTTCACCTGCTGTATCATATTCTCAATAATTTCGACAACTTTCGCAATCTCGGAGGATACATTCTGAATCAGCTCCTGAATTTTCACGGTAGCCTCCTGCGTCTGAGCGGCAAGTCCAGATATCTCCGACGCCACAACAGCAAATCCTCTGCCCGCGTCTCCGGCTCTTGCAGCCTCTATGGAAGCATTCAGCGACAGCAGACTTGTCTGCTCCGTAATATTATTGATAATCTCAATAATAGAAAACATCTGCTCCATGTAATTTCTAAGCTGCCCCAGCTCACCGGCCACCTCAACGTTTGTCTGCTCCGTCAAAGCCACCTGCTCTACAAGCTGTCCGATATTCCTGTTTCCGGCATCAATTGCAGTCTGCGTCTCCGTCATATTCTCCGCAATTCGGTCGGAAACCGTCTTCACATGCTCTACCTTATCTGCAATCGCCTCTGTCTGCATCAGCTGACGCTGTACCGCTTCCGCAGTATCGCTCGCGCCCTGGGTCAGCTCATCCATAGCCCCCTGTGTAGCCGTAAAGGATTCGCCAAGCTCGCCGGCGCCCTTCGCCACATACGAAATCGCCTCGGACATTTCCGAAGACACCGAAAGAACGCGCTCAAGCAGTTCCTGTGAACGATCCTTCTCCTCCTTCGCCGCGTCAATCTGTATCTGATTGAGCCGCGCAGACACTCTGGCCGTATAGCAGGAATAAATTGTAGTCAGAATCAACGCCGCAATCTGTATTTCTGCGGACGCCACTTCGATCTCCTCGAATCCTCCCGGACTGTAAAATACAATCACATGGATAATGTTAACCACAATCACCGCCAAGCCGATCTCAATACTGTAAGCCATATCGTTGTACACCGTAATAGCAATCAGCATCGGTACGACATAGACAAACGCCAGCTCATTATCCGTCGTAAATAAAATCATAATATACAATGCCGCATACCCAAACGGAACCAGATGCTTTATCATCGGATGTGTCGGGCGAACTCTGTAAAAAAGAAATTCCAGAGCCACCGGAACGAAACCGATCAAAAAAACCGCGAAAAAATACGGCAATGTCTTGGCTCCTTTCAATACCTCCGCAAGATATGCCACCGAAAGAATCAAGACGGTGAGAAAATGGCAATTCATCACCGTTTTGTTCGCCTTTGCAAGGCGCGCTGCGTATACCTCATTTTGTTCCTTCTTCATTCTCATATAAATCCCTCCGCTTTAGTCTGATAATCTCTTACAATCTATTATACTTCATCAGACCGTCACGCGTCTATCTGAAAATGTTCTTTTATTACGGAATATATTCTATTATAAAAGCGTTTCAGCCTCCCGTTAAACTCCCGGTCATTCTCTTTGAGCAGCTCCAAATATTCCAAAAGCACTCCCGACGTATTGCTGTCCGGATATGCCTGCACAAAATCACTGTATGCCTGCACCGCCGCCTCCTCAATATGCGCCTTATCGCTGTCCAAATAGCAGTTCGTCCAATCCGACTCCCCATCGTAAAATCCTGTCACCGCAGCGCCCAAAAGCTCACAGTACTTCTCATAAACATATGGATAACTAACCCCTTGCGTATACTGTCTGGCATGTTCCTCCAATTCCTCCGTTCGAAGCAAAAGCTTGGTCAGCGGAATCTTAATTTCGTTGTCCGCTATGGCAGGCTCATTCTGCTCACGCCGCATAAGTTCTATGAACCCCTGTACTTCCTCCGAAAAATAATTCTTTTGTTCCGCCATCCTGTTATAATCCACGGCATCCGCGTCTGCCAGATAGCCAATCAGTCCATTGAGCAGCTGATCGGCGTCCTTTACACTGCAATTCTTCACATGTTTTTCTAAAAACGCATAGATATCTTCCTTTTCACCTGTCGTCATAAGCAGCGCGTGATATTCATGCAGCAGATTCTCTGTTGATATTTCCTCCGCTTCCCGCATTAGCACAACCTCTGTCTCCGTCTCCTCCTGTATTGCCTCGTCTCTCACCTCCCCGCAGCCTTCCGCTGCAAGTACCATTATCATTCCCGCCGCAAGCGTTCTTCTTATTTTCATCTTCCCTTCCGATTCCGCCGGTATGCTTCACTGTTCCGGACCACATTTTAATTTAATATTTCCAGTATCTCTTCATCTAATTCGAAAAATAATCCGAAAGCGCGACCGGACCGTCAAGAACCGTCCTGCAGACATGGAGCGTACCGTCCCTTTTGCTGCACACCGCCCATTTCACAAGGCAGAGCTCCCCGTCCGACAGCTCAATTGCCGTAATACAGCGCGGATGCACCATACTCCCGTCATTAAAATATCCGCCCTCTCCCGGCTTCATAAATACCGGACGATGCGTGTGCCCGCAGACAACAATAATACCGTTTTTTTCGGCAAAGCTTCGAAACCGCCTTTCCCCGCGCTCGCAGCGCCTATAATTATATGCCGGGCGGGTAGGATCGCGGATTCCCCATCTTTCCAGCGGACGCCACAGGTAACGCACAAGAAACGCCGCAAGCGGATACAGGTAATCGTTTAGAAGATCTCCCTGGTGCCCATGCAGCAAAAACAGCTCAGGATAACACGCAGACTGTAATCTTACCGCCTCCTCCACCTTCAGCTTCGGAAACAGCTCCTCCTCCTGCCTGCTACACTCATTCCAGAAGCTTGCGTAATTTTTCCTGACAAATTTCTCTTTGCGTTTTTTATTGTCATGATTTCCCCATAACATAATCAGACGTCCGTCCCTGTAAAAGCGGCGCAGCATCCAAAATACATGGCTGTGCGTTTCTATAATTCTCCTCTGCCTTTTATTCTCCCAAAGCTCATCCCCGTCGCCAAGCTCCACATAGGTGAACCCTCTGTCATAATAATAGTTCATTGCCGTAAAGCACACATTCTGGTTTGCCGCAAAGTTATCGTTCCATCCGCCGTATCCCCTGTGACAGTCGCTGAAAAACACATACCTTCCGTGCTCCCTAAGAGGAAGCACCCTGGCTTCCTCATAAGCTTTTTGAATCCTTGAAGAAATTTTCATGTTCCCCATCCTTTTTAAATAATTTCAAGGTCTTTCCGATCTTCAGCGCACACGCAAACAAATGCGGCGCCTTTGTCTGCAGATAAATCAGCTTATCCGCACTCGTCTTATATTCCTTCGTATAGCTTTGATATACCATGCAAAGAAACGCAAACCATTTCAGGCGGACTCTATCTTTAAGAGGACCTCTTGTAAACGGCTGATGCGTATGCGGAATATGGAACAGAAGATGAACCGTCTCTCCCCGCACCTGATACTCCCTGCCGCTATAACCCGCATTTCGAAGCCCCTCGACAAACTTCTGACACATCAGACGGTTTAAAAAGGTCAGACTCACCGCCATCTTTATCTCGGACGGCCCCGCACTTTTTCCTACCACAAACCCGGTCAGCCACCAGTGCTTTTCATTCCTCTCAAACAGACGTTTCCCGGAAACATACAGATCCATATGCATTCCGATATAATCCTCTTCCTCCACGCCTCTGTAAAAGCTGCCGCTCTCCTCTAACGCTTGATACAGGCCGATTTCACCTCCAAGGCTCATGCCGTACTGCCCTTTCCACAGCTCCAGCATCCACCGCCTTCCGTTATAATCAAAATAAATCGGTTCACAGTCTATAATCATGCCAAGCGGCGCCGCCGCCTCGTCATAAATTCTGCTGTACCCAAACCTCTTCTGCCATGGCGACTTCTCCGAATAAAACAAATCCTTTTGCCCGTCATAGATAAATCCCGTATCAGAGATCAATTCATTGATATAGTTCTCCTTCTCCTTTCTGGTGCTTATCTTAATCCATTCTCTTGTAACAGCCAGCCTTTTGCGCTTTCTGTAAACATGTACTGTGCACAAAATAAGAAGCAGCAGGACCGCCGCCAGTACACATATCCCGTATATTTTTTCATTGGAAAACAAAAGATTTTCCATAATTAATCTCCTTTTTGATTAATATATGAAAAATCTCAAGTATCGGTTATCATTTCCAAATAAATTATTCTATTGCATCAGCGCAGGAATCCAAACGACGGCATCCTCCCCGTTTATCTCACATGCAAAGCTATACACCGGCTGATAAAATCCCTTGCTGTCCAGCTCATATCCGAGCGACACCGCTTTTACGAGAAGCGTATCAATCCTGTCCGCAGAATAGGAATAAGAAAACTTGCCCGCCGCAATCTTCTCGTACGCCTCCTGCTGTGAAATCAACGCCTCCTCCCCGCAATCTTCAAATTCCATTACCTCATAGCCCAGATCCGAAATAAACCCGTCCTCATAGTAAGTCAAACGAATGCTTCCGTCTAAAAGCATACCGTTATCCCCCTTACACATAGGAACGGCAAAGCTATATCTTCCTTCCCCGTTCTCCTCCAGAACCGCTTCCTTTGGAACCGTAATTCCAATCTCCAAAAGCGCTTCCCTCAATTCCTTCTCTGTGGCATTTTCCTTTTCTACGGCCTGAAAATCATCATCAAAGACAGAAAAATCGGTAAGACTATAAGTCAGCCCCCGCTTGTACAGCCACAAGTTATAACGTTCATCCTCCGAATAATAAACTGTCACGTCGTCATATTCGATTGTCCTTGATTCGTCCGGCTGCGTGCCGAGCGCCGCAAGTATTTCCTGCGCACGCCTTTCCAGCTCCTGACTGTCTGCAACGGACGCCTGATAGACTTCCCCCTTTTTTTCTTCCCCCTCCAAATCACATTTTACTGTCAGCTCGGCCCTTTTCATATTGACCGTATAATTGGGTTCGCAGACAAGATTGCCATAGGCCTGCCTTTCATAAATCAGATATCCGGCAAAATATGCCGCTAAGGTAAGCAGGGCCGGAAGCAGCCCAAGCCATGCCGTTTTCTTCCTGAAACGCAAGCGAATCCCCCTGCCAAACACAAAAAGACCATAACCGATCAACGTTCCAAGCGTATTATTGATAATATCGTCAATTTCAAATATTCCTCTGCCCGTCGCCAGCTGTATGAACTCAATTGCAAGCGTGACAAGCAACCCCGCCCCCACTGTCCAATAAAGCTTTTTAAAGTATCTGCCCCAACACGGAAGCAGAAAGCCAAGCGGCACAAACAACAGAATATTCAAAATCAGGTTCCGCCATTCAACGCCGGAAAAGCTATGCCACGCCTCTTTGTACGAATAAAACGGATACAAACAGACTGCCCGCATCCCAATTCCCTGCCGCAAAACGGTCGCGCCAAGAAGCACCGCCAGATAACAAATGCAGACTGCACCTAGAAAAAGCCTTTTTTTATTCAAACGCGCCGTACCCTTTAACAGCTTCCGGTAAATCAGCCCGTAACCAACCCCAAATCCAAACGCTGCTAAGAGGACAAGACACCCTCCCAACATTAAATAACCTTTTCCCATCTCAAATATATCCGTTAAACGCATAATCACAATTCTCCTTACCGCAGCTTGCATTCCCTAAACAGAGCGTCTACCGCCGCCTCATACTCCATACTATGTCCCGCTTTTTTAATTTTCTTTGCATATTTTTCCGAACTCTCAAACGCTCCCGCCAGATAAGACCAAACCTCCTTCATCTTAAAGAGCACATTCCGATCGCCAAAAAAAAGCTCTCTGTAATCGAAGTACAATCTGTCATGAAACTCCCGCAGCTGTTCTTTGCATATTTTTCGTTCTGATTTTATTTCACCGAGAAGCCCCGGATTTCCGATTACACCTCTCCCGAACATCACACATTCCACGTCCGGATACGCTTTATGAAAATTCCGGTATTCCTCCGCCGTAAACAAATCCCCGTTATAGCAAAGCGGATTTTTACTTTTCTCCGACGCCATCGAAAAACACTCCATACGCAGAGGATATTGATAAAAATCCTTTTGAATCCGGGGATGGACAATCAGTTCTTTGATCGGATATTTATTAAAAATATCCAAAAGCTCCTCAAAGACCACCGGACTATCCTTTCCCACTCTCGTCTTAACGGATACCTGTATCGCAACGCTCTCAAAAACCTGTTCAAAAAACTCATCAAGCTTCCCCGGTTCGTCCAAAAATCCGCTCCCCCGGCCCTTTGCCACCACCGTACCGGAAGGGCATCCCAGGTTAAGGTTCACCTCCGTATAGCCCATAGCCTGCAGATCCCGGGCGATACGAAGAAAATCCTCCGCCTGATTCGTAAGGATCTGCGGCACCGCATACATGCCCTCGTTATGCTCCGGCAGCAAATCGTTTCTCTCCCTTGCATTATAACTGCGCTTCGTATGCGGTGCAATAAACGGCAGAAAATACTTGTCAAAATGTTCAAAATATTTATGATACGCATTCCTGTAAATATATCCTGTAATTCCCTCCAACGGCGCCATGTAATACTTCATTCTGTCTCCTTTTTCTTATGGTTCTACCTTAAGGAAAGCATTTTCCATATCAAATGTCAAGAGCTTTCCGCCGCCGGAAATATAGAAATACCTGCCTGCGTACAGACCGCGATAACCCTCTGCGCCGTCTCCGCTGCCGCTATCCTCCATCGCCTCCGACAGCTTTTTCACAAATCCTTCGCCTTCCTGATAGGAAAATGTCTCATAACATGCCTTCTCACCGTTTTCCCCATAGTCCAACAGCATCAGTCCGATAAGATTCTTCCCCTCGTCCGCCAAAACCGCCTTATAATTATACAACGCCGGACTGTAATCCATCTGCTCTAATACGAGCCGATCCTTCTCTGTCACAGCCTTCGGATCGGAAATATCAAACATGGAAAGCTTTATGCCTTTTCTCTCTCCGCTCTGCGGGTCAGTTTCATATCCAATGCCGAGAAGCTTATCATCCCCCCAAAAATGCAGGTATTCAGAAAATCCCGTCACCTTAAGCTCACCGATAATCTGCGGATTGGAAGGCTCCGAAAAATCAACGGTAAACAGCGGATCCGTATTGCGGTACGTCACAAAATATCCCGTATTTTTCAAAAATCTGGCGGAGTATATCTGCTCGCCGCGTGCAATTCCCGAAATCTCTCCCTCAAGCTTCATCTCGGAATCAAGCACATAAACCGCGTTTTCCTCCTCCTCACCGCTCCAGTCCGTCGTCAATATACGCAGATAACCCTGATATTCATTGATCGCAAAGCTGTCCTCTATACTTCCGTTTACAGAAGCCGCGTCCACCGCCCGGATCTCTCCCCCCTCCATAGAAAACTTCGCAATACGCGTAAAGCACTGATTTGCAGTGTATTCTGTATCATAAAGAAATATGGAACTGCTGCTGACATAAATATCCACATAATCACTGACTACCATCTTTATATCGGCAGCCTTCTTCGGATTCGTTACATCCACCGAGGCCATAATCAGGCTGTTCGTTCCGCTTTTCGGAAGATAGATACAGTCTGCCGAAACTGCGGTGTCATTCACGGAAGGAATCCATCCCGAAATACCGTCACGGCTTACCGCTTCATCCTTCTCCTCCTGCGGCGCTTCCATACTGTAATCCGTAAACAAATATAAGTGATTTCCGATTTTACGTGAGGTATGATATGTCCCGTCCTGTTTCATACAGCCCTTCGGAACAGGATTGTTCCTGTCGCTGATGTCATACACATATACCACCGTAACCGTCTCGCTGTCCATATAATACACATCCTCCGGCTCGCTCTCCTTTGTGCTTTTGTCCCGATCCGTCTCGTTTTCCAGAGACGCAGACGCCTCCTGCACAATCACCGTCATGGTATCCCCGTCCACATACAGCTCTAAAATATGATCCGACGCGCTCTTCCTTGACGGGATCAGGGTCTTTGGCTCCTTCGGCAGTCCGTCCCGGATATCGTAGATTTTTACTTTACCGGATTCCACCGTATAAATATACTGCCCGTCTGTCTTTGCAATATCGCTCTCGTCCACACCGGCGGTCATCAAATTTGTTTTGGAATAATCCGCTTCCGTCTCTACCGCGCTTTCCTTCATTGCCAGACTGCCGCTTGTCTCTCCGTTGCTCGCATCCGTCATATTAAAGACAACATCGGCAGGCATATCATCTTTCCGCGCTCCATCCCACTGATTCAGATCACTCGTGTGATGCAGCTCGTCATATACGTCGCCATAATCCGCGGCAAGCGTGTACATGTCTCCTAACTTCGCCTTCTGCGCCTTTTCTTCTTCTGTAAAATCCATATCCGCTTCCGCACTCCGGATCTCCGTTTCCGGCTGAACAGAAATGTCATCATGCTGCTCTGCGACCTCAAAATCCGAGGCATTCTCTCTGATATTTTTCGACGCCAAGGCAGCTCCAAGACACAATGCCACCACAGCCGCAGCCGCAACCCATTTCGTGCAGCTTCTGATCTTTTGCCGCGGCCTTTCTTTGCGTCCTCCTGCTTCCTCTAATATCTTTTTCATATTCTCAGGTGTAAGCTCTCCCGGTATCTCTGTCTTTTTTGCATCCTCCAGCAGTCTCTTTAAAACTTCACGCTCGTCCATACGACACCTCCCTAATCCTTCATCTGCTCCGCCAGTTTCTTTAAAGCACGGCTTTGCCGCGAACGCAGGGTATTTTCATTCATGTCAAGCATCTGTGCCATCTCTTTGCTGCTATACCCGCCAAACAAATGCATTGCAATAATCAGACGGTCTTCCCCCGGCAAAGTAAAAAATATTGACCGAATTACCGCAGACTCCGCTTCATCCATTCGCCGTGACGCAGCTTTTATGTTTCCGTCACGGGACGCTTCATCTATCGCCGTCTCCGTCAGCTCTACGCTCTGCCTTAAGTACGATTTCAAAACCTGCCTGCACTTGTTAGACAAGATTTTAAAAATCCATCCCTTAAACGCGTCCTCTTTACGCAGCTTTCGTATCCCGGCAAACGCATCCATGACTGTTTCACTCACCACATCCTTTGCATCCTCCGGATTTTTTAATGTATAAAGCGCAAATCGATACATGTCCTGATATACTGTCTCATATAATGACGCAAATGCCTCCGTATTTCCCTGTTTTGCCTGGCTTACCAGTTTTTGACAATCTTTCATAGTCTCACCTCTTTAGTTTGCGCGCGCTTATTGGTGTTCGTATATACAGTGTGAAATTATTCTTTTTTTGTTGCAAAGTATTTTTCTATACCTGACTGACAACAAGGACATCATTTTCCATCACAATTGTCTCCCCATTCGGAATTATGACATTGTCCGCCCTCTTTAACACAAGCACCAGCTTTCCGTCTCCGATTTTTATTTTAGACAGCGGCTTTTGCACCCATCTGCTGTCCGCTTCCACGCGAATCTCCATAAGATGAATGCCGAGATTTTCCTCCGGCGAAAGTGCGCTCAATACGATTTTATCTCCCGCAAGCACGACCGTATTCCCATTTGGAATTAATCTTTTATCGCCCCGCAGTATCAAAACAAGAAGCAGATCCGGCAGCGACTCCAAATCCCTGATTTTTTTATTTGCCCACGGATGGTTCCCCGTCACGGATATCTTTACAAACTCGACCGGCATTTCCTCCGAATAATCACTAAAGGTCTTCATTACGTTTCCGCTCTCGTCAATCATATCCAGCTTTTTTGCAGCAATTCCAATCAGCGAGCCTTGAACGCTGATGGAAAACAACACAATAAAAATTACGATATGGAACACATCATGTTTCATATACGCAGGACTGACCACCGCCATAATTGCAAACACAATGGAAGCCGCCCCTCTTAGTCCCGCCCAGGAAACAAGAAGCTGCTGTTTGATTCCGCACCCGAACGGCTTTAATATCGCAAACACAGCCAGCGGGCGCGATACAAATGTCAAAAAAAGTACAATTGCCAGCGCATACGGCATGATCTGCGGAAGCTGTGACGGAAATGCCAATAGTCCCAGCAGAAAAAAGAGCAGCATCTGCATTAACCCGGTAATTCCGTCAAAAAAATGCACCAGTGATTTCTTATTCTTCAGTGGTCTGTTTCCCAAAATAATTCCGGTAATATAAACGGCAAGATACCCGTTCCCGCCTATTATAGATGCCCCTGCATACGCCGCCAGCGCCATGCTGAACACAAAAATCGTGTCAAATCCATCCTCGCCAAACTGCACCCTCGTCAAAACAAAGGCAGCCGCAAACGCCACAATCGCCCCTATCACTACGCCGAATACAATCTGTGCAAAAATCATCCATACCAGCGCCCCGCCACTGAACTCCCCGCTCATCACAGATAAAATAATTACTGTAAGCATATAAGAACACGGGTCATTGCTTCCGCTCTCCACCTCCAGCAAAGACGCCGTGTTGTCCTTTAAATTCAAACGTCTGGAACGAAGAATGGAAAATACGGATGCCGCATCCGTAGAGCTTACTACCGCTCCCGTAAGCATACTCTCCCAGAAGCCGAAATGCAGCGCAAAATAGCAGAACAGCCCTGTCAAAAGAGCCGTCAGCAATACCCCCAGCGTGGAGAGCAAAACCGCTTTCGCCGCTGCCGGCCTTGCATGTCTGCAGTTTGTTCCAAATCCTCCGTAAAACATAATAAATATCAATGACACGGAACAGACCTGCTCTGCAATCTCAAAATTGTCAAACGGTATCTTTAAGATTCCGTCTGTCCCAAACACCATTCCAAGCAGTATAAATGCCAACAGCATCGGAACGCCCAGCTTATTTGACACCTTCTTCAAAGAAACACATAATAAAATAACTGCAGCTACCAGTAAAATGTAACTTGTCATAAATCCCTCTCTTTCTATTGCAGATGTCTCTTCTTCCCTTTAACTCTAATCTTAAAGTAAAAGTATATCATAATCAGCTCCTTCCGAAAAGTGCAGAAAAAAGATGCGCCTGCACGCCGCTTTTTATACGGCTGCAAACGCATCCTGTGTATTTATGTAATTTGTTTCTATATTTTCTTATACTTCGTCTTTCAAGATAAAACGTCCCACCAGCTCGTTCATAGAAAGCGCCTGTGCGGACAACTCCTGACTTGTCGCGGAGGACTCCTCAGCCGTCGCCGAATTAGACTGTACTACCTCTGAAATCTGGCTGATACCGGCCTCTGCCTGCTCCATTGCCTGTGCCTGCTCTCCCGAAATAACGCTTAACTCCTTGGAAGCGTCTGCTATCATCTTCACACCCTGCACTACCTCCTCAATAGAAGAAGCCGCGCGTTCTGCTGCCTTGTTACCCTCTGTAATCTCCGAAAGAGAGCCTTCTATCAGCTGACGCGTATCGACCGCCGACTGCGCGCTCTGTTCTGCCAGCTTACGAATCTGATCTGCAACAACAGCAAACCCTTTTCCTGCCTCGCCTGCCCTTGCAGCCTCAATTGCCGCATTTAAGGACAGAAGGTTCGTCTGGCTTGCAATATCCTCAATCTCAGAGATAATATTCTCAATCTTCTGGGACGTCTCGTTAATCCGATCCATAGCACTGACCATTAGCCGCATTTCCTCGCGGCTTCTGTCAGCCTCCTGCGCATATGTCTGCGCCTGTCTGTATGACTCCTCAACACGCTCCGCCGTCTTTTGCACGCCTTCCGTGATGTTAGCAATCGTTGCCTGCAGTTCTTCTACCGATCCCGCCTGGTCGGTCGCACCCTCTGCAAGCGCCTGAGCCGCTTCCGCCAGATTTCCGGAACCAACCGAAACCTGATTGGACGCATCGTCTATGTTGCGCAGAGTCTCATTCATCTGCGCATTCATCTTACGCATTGCATCTATCAGTGCCACAAAATCCCCTGAATATTTCTCCTCAATCTTTGTATCCTCCGCATAATTGCCTTCCGCCATCTCTCCCAAAAGCTGTCCTGCATCATTAATAATCAGATTGAGGTCGTTTGCCATCGTCTTTGCCGCACTTACCATATCGGCAACCTCATCCTCCGAATCTACCTCCGGAAACGGAGAAGCTAAATCGCCGCGAGAAAATGTCTTAAAGCGCTCCACCAGCGCCCCCAAAGGTGTCGCAATGCCCTTTGCAATATTGGCTCCCAGCTTAGTGGAAATCGTTATCGCTATTACGACCACCAGAATAATCACCAAAAGAAGCACTATACACACAATGGAAAGAGTATTACCTAAGGATTCTCCCTTTTTTACATTCAAATCCATCAAGGTACCCAAATCGGCATAAATTTCGTCGTACATAGGTGCAAGCTCAGTGTAAGCCTTATCCTGCGCCTGATGATCCATCTCCTCATCCGAAGTGCTTCCCATTTCAACAATCTCTGCGTCTAATGCCCAATAGGCATCCAGGGCATTCGTTACATTATTATAAGCTTCCCACTCCGCATCGCTTGTAAGCGTATTTTCCACGACCGCCATATAGTCTATAAACGCCTGCTTTTTGGTGTCATGCGCTTCCACAGCCCCCGCAATTGCTTCCTCACTGGTATAACCAATGATAGCCCGCGTCGCACTTCTCGTATCCGCAAAGGTAACAAGCGCTTTTCCGATATCACCCTGGGAAAAACCGTAATTTTTCAGCGCATATTCATACCTGTTGGCAACGACAATCATAGCGATACAGCCTACAATCGCTGCAATGCTCGTTATCCCGGATACCATGAGGAACCCCGTCGTCAATCTCTTTTTGATTTTCATTTGTTTCAACTTCAACATAAGCATTTCCTTTCTTTACCCGAATCATTCGGCAGCTTCCTCCTGCTTCTCAGCCAACAACTCCTGCAAACTCCTCTGTTCCTCCTCTGACAACAATTCCCCAACATTTAAAAGAACAATCAAGTCCTTATTATGGTTCGCCACATCCGGCATGTACTGCATACTCTGGCTGATAATTCTAGGCATCGAAATTACGTTCTCTCCTTCAACTTCCAGTATCTCCTCAACCCTGCACACCTCAAATCCGACCGACATTCCATTCACATCTGTCACCACAATATTATCAATCCTTTGTTCGGGATAGCCAAATTTCCCTGCCAGGCTATAAACCGGAATCACATTGCCATGCAGTCTCATAATACCCCTGATATATGGAAGCGGTGTCGGGATATTGGTTATATTGAGACGCTGCTCAATAGACTGAACATCCTCAATCGGTATTCCGTATTTCACGCCGTTCAGCGAAAATGTCAGCAATTGCATAATTCACCCTCCTTAATGGAACCTTTATCCTGCATTTTACTACTATTATTTCATTTTATCACTTTCTCTATATTTTTCAATGCTTTTTCAAAATATTTGGTGATTTTTGACAAAGAAAAGCAGCTGCACATGTCAGCTGCTTTTCTTTGTATCTCCGTTTTTGTGTTTTCTTACCGCTTCCGATAACAAATATTCAATCTGTCCGTTGATGGAACGGAACTCCTCCTCCGCCCATGCCGCCAGTTCATTCCAAAGAGAGGGAGAAAGACGCAACAATACCTGCTTTTTCGCATTTTCCTTCGCCTTGATTTTTTTCTCTTTCTCCTTCATCTCGGCTTCAAGCTGCTCTAACCTCTCCAACTTAGCTCGAATCAGTACCTCACGCTCACTCAAATCTGCTTCCTTTACGTTCTCTCCCACAAAATCCCTCCCCTCCGGGATAAAAAGCCTAATAAATCGACCCGCTGTTTACAATCGGCTGCGCATCCTTATTTCCGCACAATACCACCAAAAGATTGCTGACCATTGCCGCTTTTCGCTCTTCATCCAGCATCACAATGCCGTCGTCGCTTAACTGATTGAGCGCCATTTCTACCATGCCGACAGCGCCCTCCACAATTTTCTTGCGTGCCGCAATAACTGCCGTCGCCTGCTGCCTCTGCAGCATAGCCGCTGCGATTTCCGGTGCGTACGCAAGTGTCGTAATACGCACATCAATAATCTCAAGGCCTGCCGCCTCGACACGCTTTTGCAGATCCTGTTTCAATTCATCCGCCACTTCCTGACTGCTGCCGCGAAGCGTTTTTTCCGCCTCCACATCATCCTCATTCATATCGTCATACGGATACAGTCTTGCAATATTGCGCATTGCAGAGTCACACTGTATCGACAAAAATGTCATAAAGTTATCTACCTCAAAGACCGCCTTCGTCGGATTAATCACTTTCCAGATCACAATAGATCCTACGATAATCGGATTGCCAAGCGAGTCGTTCACCTTTTGTTTCTCATTGTTCAGCGTCATCGTTTTCAGTGAAATCTTTCTTCCAAGCGCTGTCTGCACCGCTTCCGAAGGCGCCTTTGGCTGTGAACCGGACGCTGCGGCCGTTACTGCCTCTAACGCTGATTTGTACGTCGGATTCACAGCCGATACAAACGGGTTCACCCAATAAAAGCCCTCTTTTTTTATGGTTCCGTAATAATTACCGAATAGAGTAAGCACAAGCGCTTCGTTCGGATTCACGGACTTTAAGCCTGCGAAAAATATACAAAATACAATCATCAGTACCACTCCCGCAACAATCAATATTGCGCCCCACGGCTCTCCTCTGTCCGCCGCAATGTAAATTCCATAAACCGCCATCGCAATTGATAAAACAAGGCCTGCTATACTTAAAAGCAGCATTCCAAGACCATTTTGTTTCGTAATCTCCTTTTCCACGTACATTTTTTTACTATCCATAAACTTCCTCCATTTCTTCTGCACATCCCTTTGTTATCCTGTGATATGCACATCAAGCAATTTGTTGTTAATAAATGATATCATTTTGATATCGTCATATTATCATTTTATATTTCTAATGTCAAGATAAAATTTGTCACACAAGAAAATGCATGATATACTTAATAAAAAAGGGTGATTGTATGAAAGAAAATATAGCTACGATACCACTGACAGACGCCTTTCGCGCAGATGACGAATGTCCCTTCTGCTATCTGGAACGTGAGGCGGAGCAGCACGCCATCTCGTTTATTCTTGGCTCTGCCTATATGGAGGATTATATCAGGGAAAAAACGGATGCCGCAGGCTTTTGCTGGCAGCATTACAAAAAAATGTATGATTACGGAAATCGTCTGGGAAACGCGCTTATTTTAAGCACGCATTTAAAGAAACTGAATCAGGAGCTGGAATCGGAATTAAAAAGCTTTACACCGGGCAAGTCCAGTCTCCGAAAACGCATGAAAAAAACAGACGCTGCCGCTTCCGACGCGAAAACGCCGCTTGGAGCTTTTCTTTTGGAAAAAGAACGCTCCTGCTATGTCTGCGACCATTTTACACAGATTTACAACCGCTATCTGGATACGTTTTTTGACCTCTACCGGAAAAACAAAGAATTTCGGGAGCTTTTTGAAAACAGTAAGGGCTTTTGCCTCCCCCATTTCCGAAATTTGATAGAAGCCGCTGAAGATAAGCTCAGCGATGCCGAGAAAAAAGAGTTTTATCCAAAAACCTTTGATTTGATGCTTAAGAACATGAAAAGAGTGCAAAAAGACGTCTCCTGGTTCGTGGAAAAAAATGATTACCGCAACAAAGACAAGGACTGGGGCAATTCCGCCGACAGCGTGCAGCGCGCTATGCAAAAATGCACCGGCGGCTACCCTGCCGACCCCGTTTTTAAAGTCAATCCATAGCACGATGGGCAGGAAAATCCTGCCCATCTGAAATCTTTCTGTATTCTACAATTCTTCACCCAAAGCCAAAAGCAGCATAATATGGTACTCCTCATCCTTTATAATTCTTGCCAAAACTGCTCTTACATTGTTGTCGCCGATTGCTCTCATATGTAGCTTATATTGATTGATCGCTGCTTTTTCACTCTCAATATCCGCCCGAAGCATTTCCTGCACATTCTTTGGTGTCACAAGGTATGCCGGCGTCCACATCTTCTGCCCTTTGCCCGGCTGCCTTGCAACAAAATCAACCTCACCTCCAAGCAAACAGATCAACTCGCCCAACTTCTGCAAATGCATCATCTCCGCTACTGCAATTCCCAGAATTGTCTTCGCCAGCGAACACTTTTCACATGACAGACGATTTTCATTATTGATATACTGGGTAATCGCCGAAAGCTCCGATACCGCTCCGCAATAATCAACACTCAATAAATCCGCATAATTTCTGTTTTTCTGCCGCACCTGAATCGGCGGATATGGCAGCTCTGCCATTGCAGGCTTAATGCCGGCAAAACTGCAGTTATTTGCAAGCTTTTTTTCTTCCACAAAATTATCTCCGGATACTCTTTATATAGTATATTGATAATTTTATTAATTGTTAATAATTGCCGTCATAATTTAGCTTCTCAATATTCTCCATTGACAACTTCAGAAATTCGGGTTCTATTCTTTCGGCGCCGTCTGTATAGGAGTTCCACCACTCTTCAAATTCGTCTTCATCAACATACGTCCTCCCCTGTTCCCGGTAGATGCAATATACAATGCCGTCTCCATCGACATCCGCCTCCGCCGGAAAAGGATTTCCGTCCATATCTTCTTCGGAAAGTGATCTCTTCCAGTTACTCACCGCCGCAACCCAGACATATTCGTCTGTTTCCTCCTGATATTGATACAGCTGAGTCGGCCAGAGATCCCCCCAGGTATGATTATTGTTCGCGCCTACCGTAATCACCCCGTTATTATAAAAAGCGGTATCAAGGGTTCCCTCAAGCTTTCTGACAATATCTCCTGTCTCTTCCTCATAATCATAGACCAAATACCCGTTGGCTACCGTTGCCATTCCGGAAGTCCAAAAAATGAGTTCATCCTCTCCGTCTGAATCTATGTCATAGATCACAAACTCATAGCCGGGCTCGAAAGTATTCCAATCGTCTCCGTCCGGCAGAATACCGGTCTCACAGAGCTCCTTCAGCGCCAAAATATATGCCTGCTTTCGCGAGTTTGGCGCAGCATCTTCATTCTCCGTATCGCCTGCCGTCTCCTGCGCATTTATTATGATCTCTTCTGACACCTTTTCGTATCCGCTGCCGTCAGATTTCATCAAAATCTGCGCATAGCGAATCAAACTGTCCCGAAACCCGTCCTTTCCCCGGTAACCCCACTGTTCCACCGTAAAAAGAATACCGTCTCCCTGCAGCTTTATGTCCCTGAAAAGAAACTTATCGTACACCTCGTTGTCCCAATTTAACGATGCCGTATCAAAGAGCGTTCGCTCATTTCCCCCGTCAAAATCCACGCGCACGAGCTGCGCCTCATTTGTCTCATCGACTGATTTTGCCGCCAACAGACTATCATTCTCTTCATCCCATAACAAAAATGACAGATTTTCTCCCACCTGCATCTCATTATAAAAAGCAAGATCCATGCGGTAAAGCTCATTGCCCTCCTCCCCCTCTTCATACCCGAACTCATACTTTTGATAATAAATATTATCCTTTATTACTCCTTCAAATCCCGTTGAAAATGTCACATGCTTTTCCAGCAACTCGCCGTTCCTCCTGTTGTAGGAATAAAACGTACTGTATGTAATACCCAGGCTGCCCTCCGTATATCCTGCCGCGAACACAATATAATTTTCATTTGCAAAAAAAGAAAATATCTTCGGCTCCGCTGTCTCCAACTCCGTCTCTATCACCCGTCCCGTAAGGTTACTTTCCACATAACCGTTCGCCTTTCGGACGCAGTCTATAAATAACCCCTCTGCTTCTCTGCGGCTCACATACAGGCGCGTCTCATCCTCCCAAAGCGCTTCAAAATTTCCGGCAAGCAGCAGCTCGCCCTTCTTCTCCTCTCCGACACGGCTGTAAATTCCGGCTTCCGCTGTGCCTTCCCCGTTTTCCACGTAATACTGCCTCCGTTCTCCCGTCAAATCTTCAGACAGCCCCAGCGTCACCAGCTCTGGTTGTACCTGTATCTCCTGAGGATGTACAATAATCCCAAAGGCTGCCGCCGCAACTATAAACGCAGCCGCCACGGTCAGCACAACGTTTTTCTTTCGAAAGCGCAGCACATTCTTAATCCGCATCTTCACGGAAGGTTCTCCAAAAGTCACCGGAGTCATCATATATCCGCTCTGTGCAGCCGCATACTTTAACAGGCTTTGCGCATATTCTTTTTTTACGCTTACTCCGGCCCCGGCAAGCACGGCTTCATCGCAGGACACCTCCATGTCTCTGCAAAACAGGATCCAGGCAACCCAGACAAGCGGATTAAACCAGTGAACCGCCGTCACCGCGAAAACCGCAATTTTTAAAACGGAGTCTTTTCGCTTCCTGTGACAGCTTTCATGCGCAATAATATATTTCTTTTCCTCTGCATCAAGGCCCGTCGGCAGATAAATAACCGGCCGCCAAACTCCCCACAAAAATGGTGTGGCAAGTCCCGAAACCTCTGCAATCCGGCTTTTAGCATCCCAGCTTACCCACCGCTTCGGGGAAATCATTTTTTTTAGCCGAAATGTATGGAACATGTTGAACAAAATAAGCAAAGACAATCCGACAATCCATATAATCCGAATAATCTGGCTTAAGATCATCCACATCCTGACATCCGTCACAAGCCGTTCTTCCTGTGCGCTTTCTTCGGTAACAGGAGCCATCCTGCCCACGGCGCTTCTCTCTGACTGTACAGCTTTCATCTGATCGTCTTGTGCACTTATCGCCTGCGCGGCACTCTGTGCCTTCTCTCCCGCAGTCTTGTCCGCCTCTGTCCCCCCTGTGATACCCACTTGAGGCTCCCCGCCGGTTTTTGACTGCCCCACGGTACCCATTCCACGCTTCTCGCCGGCTTCCCTCTCCTTCACCACGGAAATCCTCGTCACCTGCTTGGGAATCAAGCTATATTCGCCCTGCGGCGCAATGGGCAGCGCCAAGCTCAAAAATACCGCCAGCCACAGGTAATATGCATATTTTCTCTCACACCTTAACAACAGCAGTCTCAAAAGCAGCGCCAAAAGTATACAGTAGCTGCCGACAATACTCATTTCTAACACTTTACCGAACAATCTTTATTCCTCCTCATCCCTGTATTCCTCTATCATTTTCGCCAACTCTTCTATCTCTTTTTGACTCAGCTTTTTCCGCTTTAGAAAAGCGGCCACAAAATGCGGCAGAGAGCCGTTATAATTTTCCTCCAGATACCTCTCTCCCTTTTTCCTTGTATACTCCTCCCTGCTTATCTTCGAACATACAACGGCATTCTCATTCTGAAAAATATCGTTACTGCAGATTTTGCGCAGCACCGTATAAGTAGTAGACTTTTTCCAGTTCAGCTTTTCCTGTGCAATTTTAACTAATTCTCCGCTCCCCACCGGCTCATTCTCCCATATAAGATTTGCAAGCTGCATCTCCGCCTCTGTCATTACATATATAACCATTCGGTTCACCCTCTTTGCTTTTAGTCTATACCTTTTAAACCATGTTTTTAGTTTATACTTTTTAAACCACCTTGTCAAGCCAAAAACGACAATAATTACTCCGCCTATTGACAGTCAATCGCCGCATTTTCGGAAAGCAGCGCCATGGAATTTCCCACTCTCTCATTGAGTTTTTCCTAAAAATTTGCTATCATAAGAATATACAATAAGCAAACCGAGGGAGGATGCGCAATGAAGAAAACAAAACAAAAGAAATCTAAAATCAGGGGAGGCTTCCGCCTTCGAATTCTGGGACTTGTAATCCTGCCGATGCTGCTGCTCGGCATTCTAATTACGTTCGCAAGCGAATACAAGCTAAATGATATGGCCTTAAGCGGCATGAAGGACAACCTGTACACCTATGCTCAAAGTACGATTGTCCGTTATAACAAGATTAACGGCGATCCCTACACCTATGACGAGGCAAACGGCTTTATGAAAGGCTACATATCCATGACCGGCCAGCAGGCAACTCTGGATTCCCTGAAGGAATCCACTTCCATAGATATAAGCTTTTACTTTGGAGACACAAAGGTTCTTACAACCATGAAAAATGCAAACGGCATCCGCGAAATCGGCACACAGATTGAAGATGCGGATATCCGCAAGCGTGTCCTGGAGGACGGAGAGGAAGTATTTATCTCCAAGACAAATCTCTATGGCAATGAATACAGCGGATATTATCTACCGCTTTACCAGATCGGCACTGACAACCCGGAAGAAATAATCGGTATGGTTTTTGTCGCAAAAGACCGCAGCTCCATGGATGCCTCCATGCTGCGCACAGCGCTCTTAATTGTCGGCTTATTCCTGGCCGGCATCGCTATCTGCTGTATTGTTGTAAGCATCATTGTAAGACGGATGTCCGGTGCACTTGAATACTCCACAAAAGAAATCAAAAAACTGGCCGACGGCGAGCTTCACTTTTCACAGGATCAAAAGAAATTGAGCCGCACAGACGAAATAGGCGACGTGGCAAAGGCTACGAAACAGGTAGTGGAAGAGCTGACCGGCATTGTAAAAAATATTATCGCGACAAGCAATACCCTAGCCGAATTTTCCGAAAACTTCGTGCAGGCGTTTGGTAATATCAACGACAGCATTTCCGACATCGACACGGCGGTGGGCGGTATTGCAAACGGCGCCACCTCGCAGGCAATGGAGACACAGGAAGCCAATACAAAGGTAACGGAAATGGGCGTTGCCATGGACGAGATTTCTTCCAATATTGAAAATCTCTTTGCCAGCTCCGAACACATGAAGGATTACAATGCATCCGTTAATCATACGTTAATTGAGCTTGCAGCTATCAGCGACCGCACGAAGGAATCCGTAGACCTTGTCTACGAAAAGACAAACGATACAAACGTTTCCGCAAACGGTATCCGTGAAGCGACAGAACTAATTACCAATATTGCCTCACAGACTAATCTGCTCTCCCTAAACGCAAGCATTGAAGCTGCAAGGGCAGGTGAAATGGGTAAAGGCTTTGCCGTAGTAGCCGATGAAATCCGTATGCTGTCCGAGCAGTCCAAGGAAGCTGCGGACCGCATCATTGACGTTGTAAATATTCTTCTAAACAACTCGAACCTGAGCGTAAATGCCATGGACAAAATGACGGCGGAAATGCAGGAGCAGCAGAATATGATTACAAATACACAGGAAGTATTCCAGTCCCTGAACCAAGAGGTAAATCTCGTCGCACAGTCAATTGATCTGATCGGCGAACAGATGAAAGAAATTGACACAATCAAGGGCGGTGTACTCAATATTGTTGAAAACCTCGCGGCAATCGCAGAAGAGAATGCCGCAAGCACGCAGGAAGCCTCTGCTACTGTCACACAGCTTGAGGGGGTTATTTCCGAGTGTAACAAAGTAACCGAAGAAATGGTTGTCTTATCAACCGAGCTCAAGAAAAATATGCAGATCTTCCACTTTTAAACGGATACATGCCTGAATAATATAAGTTCTATATATAAAAGAACTGTCACACGGTTAATTCAAAACCGCTGTGACAGCCCTTTTCTTTATCAACATTCCTCATATCCAATAATTTTTCGGTTCAAAATATATCCGCCGCACCAAATTGCACCGGCCGTCGTCAATGACAGCGCGCATTTTATGGCTGAAACGATTACCATTCGTCGTGTCAGCGTCCCCATCACAAACGCCGCCAGCGTCTCCTTGACGGGTGCAAGAATCATCAGCCATCCTCCGACATAAATCGCAAGAAGCGTCCCTATCAGAGAACACATTCCGCCCGCCATGAGCCTTGCATAGCGCATGCTTGTCTTCTTTTCCTCAAATTCTTTAATATTTTCCTGAATGTTTTCTTTTATGTTTTCCTTAATATTCTCCGTCAGGTTTCCCTGTGCTTCTCTCATACCGCTCTTCCCTCTCTTCTACCGTAACTAATATAATGCATATTGTAACGTGTTTTCTTTTATACTTCAAGAGGTTTTTTCAGGAATTTTGGCAATTTTTCGGCACATCAGGAAATCTGATTTCCCACAATCCGATAATAAGTTTTTGACGTTACAAGAAATACAAGCAGATAGATCACTGCAAATATCAGTATTGTCCCAAGCACGCAAAGCACAAACAAGGACTCATTTGTAAGATACATAATGTTCAGCAGCCTTCGGATCATCGGAAATGCCGCCGCCACATGAATACTCGCCGTTACGAGCGGCAGGAAAAATACGATGATAATCTGTGAGCGGATCGTCGCCTTCACCTCTGCACTGCTCATTCCTACCTTTTCCATAATCGCAAAGCGTTCCCTGTCGTCATAGCCCTCCGAAATCTGTTTGTAAAAAATAATCAGCACCGTAATCATCAGAAACATGCCGCCTAAAAACAGTCCAATGAAAAGGAATCCGCCGTACGTAGCCTGAAATTCATCTGCATTTGCCTGACGGCACTCACTGTACGCCCCTTCAATTCCGCTGTCCTCTTCCTGTGCTTCTCTCCACGCGCGAACCCTCTCTGCTACAAGATTCCCGCACTCCGCTTTTTCTTCGTCGCTTCCGTCAATATCAAGATAAAGCTGATAATCATATTCGCTGGCCCTCTTTTCATATGCCTCTTTCTGAAGCCGATAAAAAACATCCATAGCGCGGCTATCGCTTACCACTACATAATATATCTGCTCTACCATGGAAGCTACCAGACTGTTCTCCTCCAAATCCCAGCTTCCTGTATCCTTTACCGCATACCGAAGTTCATTGATCACAAACTCGGTCCTGTCGGACTTTTCCGGCGAAAAGAGCAGCACCTCATTCTCCGCAAGCTCCGGCGCAGTTTCCCCACTCATTCCCTCATATGTCTCCCGCGTCATCACGCAGAGTGCCGTCAAACCGTCGTAATTCGTATTGATATTTTCTCTGCTCACCATAATCTGTCCGTCAACATCTTCGCCCATAAAGTTTAGCAAGGAATAGCCCCGCTTGTTTATCACCTTTCTTCCGCTTTCCGCAATTGCACCTTCCACAATTTCAACCGCCTGCACAAAATCAGCCTCCGGTCTGCTGTAATTGATATTGACGCAAATGTCGTTCGGATAGCGGTTTTTTATTTCGTCCTCCACGCCGAAAAACATACTTACCGTCGTCGACACCATGACCAGCACCATTGTAGAGAGAATACAGATATTTGCAAGCCCTACCGCATTCTGCTTCATGCGGTATATCATAAAAGATACTGCCGGAAAATGCTTCGCCTTATAATAAAATTTCTTATTTTTCCGAAGGAGTTTTAAAAGCGCAATGCTTCCGGCCGTAAACAGACTGTAAGTTCCCACAATCACAAGCACAACCGCCACAAAAAACAAAGTCAGCGCCTTAAGCGGATTTTCCGTTGTAATCGCAATATAATATCCCACTCCGATTGCCGCGATTCCGACTACCGTCATAAGTATTTTCGTTTTCGGCTCACGCTCTCCCACATTTCCTCCATGGAGCAGCTCAATCGGATTCGCAAGCTTAATCTGCATCATATTATACAAAAGGGTCAGAAGATAAATAACGCCAAACAATCCCCCTGTTATCACAAGTCCCTTATCCGAAATGTAAAAATCAATTCCGACATCGTATCCCATCATCCGGTATAAAAGCATACACATTAATTTATTAAAGAGTACACCCGTTACCAGTCCGCCGCCGACAGACGCCGCCGCCGTAAACAGCGTTTCAAAGAACAGTACCTTTGCAAGATGCTTCTTCTCCATTCCGAGAATATTGTACACCCCAAGCTCCTTTTTCCTTCGTTTGATAATAAAGCTGTTCGTATAAAACAGAAATATGACTGCAAAAATACCGATCACAATCGTTCCCAGACCTAAGATCATTCTTACGTTGGAAGCTCCCCGCAGACCATCCAGCCCTTCATTCTCTTTTAATGTCCACATAATGTAAAACATTGCCACGGTCAAAACTCCGGTCAGAAGATACGGCAGATAAAACTGTTTGTTTTTCTTCATGTTCATCGCGGCAAGCCTTGTATACAACCCACTATTCATGTTTGCCTCCGTTCCTGCCTCCCGTTGTTAATATCGTCAGCGTTTCCGATATTTTCACATAAAGCTCTTCATCGCTCATATTTCCCCGATACAGCTGATGAAACACTTCCCCGTCTTTGATAAAAAGAACGCGTCCGGCATGGCTCGCCGCCTTTGTACTGTGCGTCACCATCAGGATTGTCTGCCCGTCCTCATTGATCGTATTAAACAGCTCCAAAAGGCTTTCGGTCGCCTTAGAATCTAACGCCCCTGTCGGCTCATCCGCAAGAATCAGCTGCGGCTTTATAATCAATGCCCTTGCCACCGCGGCACGCTGCTTCTGTCCGCCGGAAACCTCATACGGATATTTGTCCAAAAGTTTTTCTATTCCAAGCTTCGCCGCAATCGGAACCAGCCGTTTCTCCATCTCTTTATAATACATGCCGGAAAGTACCAGCGGCAAAACGATATTATCCCGCAGCGAAAAATTGTCCAGCAGATTAAAATCCTGAAATACAAATCCAAGATTTTCCCTCCGGAATGCGGAAATTTCTTTCTCCCTGATTTGCACGATATTCTTTTGATTCAAAAGAACCTCGCCGCCGGTAGGCTTATCAAGCGCCGCAAGAATATTTAAAAGCGTCGTCTTGCCGGACCCCGACTCTCCCATGATCGCAACATACTCTCCCTCCTCCACCGAAAAATTGATATCTGATAACGCCTGCACCTGGCTGCCGCCGAATCTCGTTGTGTATATTTTTTTTAAATGACTGACCTCTAATATTGACATACGTCCCTCCTACTGTTATTTCTGACTTTTTACCTGCAAGGCAAGAGACATGGCGCCGTTGTCTGTGCCTCATCGATTGTCAGTATAACAAAACAGGAAAATGTAATCCATAGCTTTGGCTTACATTTTCCTGTCTTATCTTACAGTTTTGTAAGGATTATATTTATTTTATAACTCTTTACAAGTCTACAAATGTGTATTTCCAGCTATTTTTTCACATTAAATCTTTCATATCTCTACATATCCCTACATATCTCACTCTTTAATTGGTGTAAAATTGGTGTAAAATTTCCTGCTCTACGAAAATAAATGGTGTACAAATTTTATAACGATAATACACCAACTATTACACAAATTTTCTCTGCTGAATCACGTCTAATTTTTCGATCTCCCGCCGCATCCTCATATCATCTACATGATTATATATTTCCATAGTTATTTGTAAAGAATCGTGTCCCATTATTTTTTGAAGCGTTTTCATATCAATCCCGGCTTCGGCCATTCTGGTGCATCCGGTATGCCGCAATATATGCACCGTTATATTAGGAAGTAATACAGGCTCCCTATCCTCCTCCTCCGCTTTCTTTTGTTCCATCTGATTATAACTTTCTACGATCTCATGAAGATAATGGTCTAAATACGACACATGCCATAACTTATTTTGGGATGTTAAAAAAACAAAATCCTTACAACCATCTACTTCATAATTCTTTATCATAGATATCCGGAACATATACTCTTTTTGCTTTTTTATCGCATGTATCGCCTCTGCGCTCAGCGGCACCTTTCTTACACTGCTTCTTGTCTTAGGTTTTGCGATATATAATTTTCTTTTAGAATTATCCTTCTCATAACATGCATATAATAATTGGTGATTCACATCTATAAAACCATTTCTTAGGTCAATATCATTCCAGGTCAGTCCCGCAGCTTCACTTCCACGCAGAGCCGTTTCGATCAAAAATACAAACATCCAATAATAATTACGGTATTTCCTGTTTGAAGCAACATATTGTAAAAAAATCGCCTGTTCTTCTAATGTTAAGGCTTCTCTTTTTTCTGTATAGACTTCCAGCTCCTTAAGGCAACCTTTGGCTACGTTCCGGGTGATATACTCCTCATTTACTGCATAATTTAATATAGCACACACATTTTTATTCAATAATATTATGCTGCCTGCCCCAACTCCTTCATCCAGCATATCTTGATACAAACTAATAATATGGTTCCTTCGCAAACTGCCTATCTGCATATTAGCATACGGACGGTCTTTCATATTTTTATTCCAGATAACAGTATAATTATAAATGGTCTTTGCCTTTATTCCTTTTATCTTATATTTTAAATTAATATATTGTTCAAATAATTCATTCAACGTCATTCTACTGCCGTCATATAACACATTATTTCGCTTTTTTATCTCCTCCTCTTTCTCTCTCAAGGATTGTTCAACCCTTTTTCCTCTCGGTGTCACGTCACTTTCCACTAATTTCCAACTATACACCGTTTGACGCTTTCCACTGACATCCATATAACGATACATATACCGGCCATCTGACCGCTGGCTTTCCCCACTCCTTAATATTCTCCCTTTCTTATCTCTACGTTTTTCACTCATCTTATAACTCCTTTATTTAATAATAAAAAGAGCCTGAATATGATACCACATTGTACCATATCCAGACCCACTTTTCTATATCGTCCTTATATTGAATATTGCCTTTCAAGATAAGCGTCAAAAACCCTTCTTTTTATTAATCTTTTATTTCCATTCCATAAAACAAAAGAGCAATCTTCACTTTCTGACATAGCACGAATTTTATTAATTCCTATGCCGGAGTACGCTGCTGCCTCCGCAAGCGTCAAATGTGTCTTTTCCCATATAGGAACCTCATGTTCACTGATAATACCACCCTCTTTCATCTTCCGCCGCTAATCGCTCCGCACAATCATCCAATTTTCACCTTTTTTCAAAGTCAATCCATATTGCGATTTTTGGACAGCCTTTGTTTGCTCATCCAGATATTCAACTGTCATAGACACATAAATCCCCTCCGCTTCCTTTGAACATGACACAATATTTAATGCTGAAAATATATATTTTTCCATATGAACCGGTTTCAACGATCCATTTTTTACATAATATGCCAGTTCTTTTTCTTCGGCAGTTGGGTATAACTTAAAGAATGTATTTAAAAAATCCTCTATCTCACTCCTCTGATCTCCATTAACAGACGAATCATTATTTTGTTCCTGCGGTTCATAAGATGATTTCTCAAATTGTTCTGAAATTGTCGGATTCCTGACAATAACAAGATTTGTATTTTCATCCTGATAAACCCGGACACTATAAAAAGAGCTGCACACTTTCTGTTTTTCACCTTCTGTAATTAATTGCTCCACAGAATAAGTAACATCATATTCACGATTTTCTTTCGGTTCAATCTGCCAAATGGATACATCCTTTACCGCCGAACTGGTAGGAATATCACTTCTGATCGTATCCTCATTCAGCATCTGTAAAAAAGATGTCAGGTACTCCTTTAACTTTTCTACACGCTGTGCAATTGATTCACTATTATTGTCCCACGTATAATATACTTCCGCAAAATCAATCACAAAATTTTCAATTGCATTGGTATCTATTAACTTTTCCTGAATGACTTCCTTTTCATGGACTGTATGTACCTCGGCCGCAGTAAAGTTTTTATAGATGCCGAAGAACACACTAACCGCTAAAAGCGCCCACAAAACCTTTACTGCCTTGCGATTTACCCCGACTTCCATTACCGGCATATTCCCCTTAGTTTTTTTGACTTTCCCTTTTAATAAGTTTTTTATGTTTTGTTTTATATCCTTTAATCTCATTCCTATGCTTCCCTTCATAATTTTACCCTGCCACCTCCAACTATATGTTCCTGCCAATACTGCAATGTTAAATCCGTGTAGCCAATAGGATCACCCGCATGATACATTTTATTGTTTCCTGTATATATCCCAACATGTGTTATGTACACATCCGTATTATATGTTCCCTGAAAAAATACTAAATCTCCTGGCTGCAACGAATCAATATCTATGCGCTGTGTACTATCATACTGCTCTTGCGCCGTTCGCGGTAAGCTAATTCCTGCTTTTCCATAACACCATTGAACCAAGCCCGAACAATCAAAAGATGTATCCGGATGATAACCGCCAAACACATATTTCCAGCCCTCATATTTCAAGGCTTCATCCATGACCATTTTTATCGTGTCATTTTCCAGCGGAACCAAATACAAATAGCTTGACACCAACATCACATAAAACATGTTCCCATAATCATACCGCCAATTAAAACTTAATCGTATTGCAATTGGATCATCATATGGCGTTTTTTTTTCATTTGCTTTTTTCATTGCAAACTCTTGCGCTAACTCAAATGTATGTTTTTTCCCATTCACGGAGATAAAGTCAATATATTTATCACCATAATTATACGATTGTATTGTTGTATTTAAATCGCATCCATTTTTTCCGGATTTTGCTAATAGCTCCGAAAAATATTTACATCCTTGTTGAATGGACTCTTCCGGCATAAGCGTATCTTTTGGCAGTCCAAGAGATTCCGAACACTGCATTACATCATTTCCCTTTCCTCCAGATTCGACCTGCATTATAGCCATAAGATAATCACAATATTCCTCAATTCCATATTTTTCAGCATATTCTTTTATCAACGTGCCATACGCCAACACCTCATCTGATAAATTTCTCATATCACCTGTATATATGATATCACCTCCTGTTCTATCTTCTTCCGCTGCCGATATAATCACAAAAAAAATTAAAATTCCAATCATAAAAGGAAATAGAAACGACATAATCACATATCTTTTTATCTTCATAGCGTTTACCTCTTTTCTATTTCCCCACTGCCTTTATTTGTTTCTTTTATTGGCCGCTTTAAACTCCTTACGGAAGGTATTGTATGCGCCACATGTATGGACTGGTTTCTTTTACCATCCAATGTAACTTCCCGTCTGATTTTATTACGTTCTAATGTCCGCGGTACATTCATATCATGCCGCTCTAACGATTGTCCATTAGATACTTCCCCACTGCCTTCATTTGTTTCTTTTATTGGCCGCTTTAAACTCTTTACGGAAGGTATCGTATGTGCCACATGCATAGGCCGATTTTTTTCACCATCCAATGGCACTTCCCGTCTGATTTTATTACGTTCTAATGTCCGCGGTACATTCATATCATGCCGCTCTAACGATTGTCCATTAGATTTTTGTTTTTCTAAAGAATCTGCTTTCCGTTTTTTCATAAGCAACTCCCGCCTTTTTTCCAAGCCTTGTTGAGATATCTGATTTGCGCCGTCATTAACTAACGGTTTTCCATTTTCTAGGCTAACATCGTTTTTTAAATTCGATTTTTGCATTCTCATTTCCTTGATTGCCGGATTGCCCTCATATGTTGGCATATCAAATCTTTTTTCTTTATTCTGTTTTATATTATCTGTCACACGCCTCTCCACATTCGGCATATTTCTGACATCCGTCCTACGCTGACTTCCAGCATCTTCAAAACGCCTGCCTTTCTTTACATGTTCATGAGCTTCGTTAGCCTCTTGATTACCCGTACGCTCCATCTGTGTTTTAGCATTTTTCCTATACATTTTTCGTCCTAGTTTATTGTTTGCCCGCACCATTTGTCTTCGCATATGATAATAAAACATTCGGGAAAATCTTTTTCCTCCACTTTTTGTGTTATTTTCATCAAAACTGAACATTCCCATTATCTTTTCAAGATTCAAAAATACACCAGCAAATACTACTATTTGCAGAAAAGCAATCATAAAAAATGGATAACCATTAGTAAACGAATATAGCATACTCGATATGCTAAATGCCACTGTAATAATCAATGTAATCCCCACACGCATCATTATGGTATTAAATAACAATGTGACCGCCTTTTTCCATTTTCCCTCTTGTAATGGAATCATAGACAATAAAAAACTAACTGGAAGAAAGAGCGCAAATATAATAAACAATATTTGAGACAATAACATTAAGCCCGTCAATAAAAACACAAATATAGAAATTCCTATATTAAAGAAAAATAAAAAAATCGTCATACCAAGACGATTTCCAACCTCTGCCACAGTCAAATTTGCATTATCATTCTCTTCTATCTCTTCCTTTACAACCGCCTCCCTATCCTCACCACTATTGGTTGATGGACTAATTGAGACCAGCTTTTCGATCCGCTCACTCCCTATACTCTCTTTATCTGTCGTTCCATACTGTAACAACAACCATGGTTGCTCTACTTGCACAGAAAACAAGCAATCCCGGATCAAATCTACGCTATCCGCTCCCTTAATATCACTGTCTGGCATTACCATTTTAGTCCCTACATCAAGAACCGTTGTACTCAATTCTGATGAAAAATTATTCACCATTTTAATATAATCCGGAGCATAAGCAATAACAGCAGACGAAAAGACAAATACAACAACCAAATTTACCACTGCATGAACAGCCTTACTAACTTCACGCTTTATCATTCCGGTATATGCAGCATAAACGCCAACGATCAACACTATTAAAAGTAACAATTTTAAATACAATCCATCCGGCGAAAATCCCTTCTTTGATACTCCGGCAAGAGTTTGTATATTCATTCCTATACTATTGGCCATATCCTTTATAAAATCAAGCTTATATGCTTCCTGCACTACATACCCAGTCCCATTTGATATGTACAGGCTTAATGTCCAAATTACATCCGTCAAACTATATAACGCATACATTACGGATTTGCCAATTCCATCCTTCCAATTCCAGGGCAGCCATGCCCATGAATTATCTACATAAAAATCAAGCTGATAATTTTTTAATGGATATTTAGAATATAGATTGCTGCTATTAATAGTTTCATCCACTAATCCTGCCGCCTTTACCTCTATAACATATACTCGCACAACGAATAACGCCGCCAATAAAGCAATAAAAATACCAATACTTATAACAATCCATTTTTTTTTCATACTGCCACCTCTATCCCTTTACGCGGTGGCCTTGTATCAAAACCATGATATAAATATGGAAATATTGCTTCCACCTGGATGACCCCAATATGACCATACAAATCCTGCATAAGACATTGACCATTTTCTAAACCACTAAGTAATTTCTGATTGTCTTCATCCTTTGGGTCTAAGCCAAAAAATTCCAATGTCTTTTTTATCTCATGAATATCTGTGGAACGGAAAGCAAATTTCAATCCAATATTATTTTTTATCTTTTCGTCAATCAAATCATCCGCATTCTGCGTGACAAAATACACACCGGCGTTCATTGCTCTTCCTGCCCTCACCAGCTTATTAAAGAGAGCCTTTCCCTGCGGCACCTGTAAAAAAGCCCATGCCTCATCAAGATTAACAATCTTAAATACGCTTCTGTCACTGCGTATAAAATCAAGTGAAAATGTACTAACTATAATCAACATTGTTATACTTAGCATTTCCGTTGCCGTATATTCTTCAAACCTGGTCTGCGCGTCCGGCAATACTAAATCAGCAACCTGCACTATATTAATTTGCTTATCAAGGCTGATTGATTCCTTTACATTTCCATCCGAAAAAAGCAACCGCGCAAAATCATAATCTGTAAAAGATTCTATATGCTCCGCAATCGCCTCTGCCGTTGCATCTTTCTCTTTCCGCAGTTCGTCAATAACAAGAAGAAGTCCTCTCTTTTCTCTTTGTGTCACTGTACGAATTGCCTTACGGAGTACAGGAAATTTATCACCATCCCTGCTGGATATTCCAGTTAAAAAAGTAAGGATATCAATTGCAAGACTTTCCGCATCCTTTAAATCTTTCATTATTACATATGGGTCTAACAAACCCTGATTCTTTGTTTCACTTGTGAAATTGACAATATTAATCTCATCGGCAATATGACCCAGCTTCTCTTTCCACTCTCCGCGTTCAGATTTTGGATCAATAATTAATGCCTTTGCCCCAAACAAAGCCGAATAGTAACAGAACAAATTATCAGCAAACGATTTTCCCGTACCCAGCGTTCCAAGAAATGCAATAGCCAGCGCATTTGTTACAGAGCCTTTTACGCCTTGTGCCGCAAGTGACGGCATAAGATAAATATTTTTCCCGGTATTAACATTATAACCAACATAGAACCCTTCTTTTTCCCCTAACATTTGAGTTGCACCAAAACCAAGACCCGCCAGAAAATCACTTGTAACATACTGAACATAATCATTTTCAAACCGCTTGCTGGAAGGAATAAATTCACCGTGCAAACCAATCATATCACCAAACGGACGGACAAGCTTCACATCAAACTCATCGTAAAAGTCTTTTACCGCATCACACCGCCTGCTTAACTCTTCTTTATCTTCCGCCCAAATACGCACCACATAACTCAATTTGTACATAGATTCTTTCGTTCTTCCTAAATCAGCCTCTAGCTCATCTACAAACTCCAATGCTTCTACCACCTGATTTCCACTATCATTACTAGATTCCCATGCATGTTCATCCAGATCCTTCAATTCTTTCTTTTTGTTTCTTACCGTTGTTAGTGCTTTCTTGTTCACCACAATTTCTACATTCATACTGGTATCTATCGGAAAATCAAAATATCCCTGCTGATAATAAAATATTTCACTTGATGGAAACTCCAATTCGCCCACAATCTCATTTATTGTAAAGTAGGCTACATATAACTTCTTATCTTCACGCTCAATTTGCATATACCGTCCACTTTCTGTCAATAAACAGCGCGAAAGGCGCAACACGTCATACTTTTTTACAAGTGTACTTCCTTCATTTTTTTTTGCTGGAAGACAATAAGAATATTCTTCATAAGGGATGCCAGACTGACCATAAAGATGTTCTATTATATATCCTAAATCCTTTTCCTCTAACCGCCTTACCTTGAAGTGTCTGGATATTTTATTATTTAGAAGACGTTCCATTTTTTGAAAACGTTCAATTTCAGCATTGCTCATCCGGACGAAATCCCCCATCAAATAATGGTTTACTTCATAAAAAAATTCCTGGAATGTCAGCCAGACACTCTTTTTAATATTTTTCAGGTTTAATTCCTGATCATTTAACAATAATTTAAATCCTATGAAAAAACGATAATCAACCTGATTATCACCGCCATTCATAGCTACTAACTCTTTTGTCTGCTTATCGACTTCTCCACAAGCTACGTTCTTCAAATTACCCGCAACTAACTGTTTCGATCTCTCCTGTACCGCTTTAATAGAACTCTCTGTTGCTATTTGTAACGCATGTATCTTTCCTTCTCTATTCTGTGCAACCATTTGCCGAAACTCTTCATGCAGCTGCATTTTTTGTTCATACGAAAGACACGAATAGTTATACGGAATCAATTCATAATAAGCAAAACATTCCCCTTCATGATTAAATACTAAATTATTTTCAACATACTTAATCGGAAATACACTTTTCTGATCCATAGGCTTCACTCCTCACTAATGTTATTGACTCATCTACCAATTTCTTTTTTAATCTTACGGTTTTTCCAGCGAATGTTTTTTTAGGACGTATCATAAAGGCCACTGCCGACTTCAAAAAATTAAACGGCTTTTTTCCATCAAACGCTTTTTGTGACATAATCCACGTTACTCCGGCTGGAATCCCTAAATACTTTAAAAGCACACTGTCAACCCATAAAAGAGGAGGCATGTCGCCCAAGATCATCACCAATAATATCATAGCAACAAACCATGCCATTTGAGTAAAAGTCACAGGAAACGGCAAATTAAAATCGCTAATGGCATACAATACCTTTTCAACCCTCCATATACTCGTATAACTTTTTATTTTCTTCATCTTCCACCTCTTTTCCAAATATATACGGCAGGCCACATCACACGGACTGCCGCACATCAAAAAATCCATCAGTTAATCTTTTTCCATGACATTTCTACTTCCCAGCACCAAGTATTTTATTTCCAATGTCTAACAAAATACCCTGGAATCCCGCCGTATTAAAGACCATTACAACAACAATTATTGCTATAACCAAAAAACCAACCATCTTTGTAAATTCCCGCTTATAAGCAAGCCACAAAGCCATAATTATAATTGCTCCCCATACAAGCGGCTGTGCCTGTGACGATAACCACGTATAAAAATTTGTTCCAATATTCATTCTTTTTTTTCCTCCCTATACAATTAAATCCTTTACAGATGCTGTTTGCTGCTTAATCAACATTTCATGATGCTTACATAATTTCACCCCCTCCACCATAGACGAAAGTACAGAGGTATTATTTCTTTTATCAATTTCTTCGACGACCTTCCATGTCGGTGCTACCTGTCTTGATAGCCAGTTCAATGTTTTTCTAAACGTATAAGGCTCCGGCTTCGTAGTCAGACGCAGCTTTCTTTCTTTATTCTCTAAAAAATTTGCCCACTGCTTATTAACCTTCCAAAATTCCTTCCGCTTTCCCTCTTCTTTATCCAGAAAACACACATAACGGTTTATAATTCCAAATGCCGTGTTTCCAATATCACCCCACTTCATAAAATCTTTAATCGCTATTTCTGCACGCTCATTTTTCAAACGGATCTCAAAACGGTTTTTTACTTCCGCATCTTCCGGCAGAACTCCATTCCGGACATATTGCTCGTAATCTTTTTCATAAATGCAAAAATACACCTCACTCTTCATAGACCCAAGGTAAAGTGTATTTCCCATTTCCTTCTTATTTTCTTCCCGGGAACGAATCAACTCGCCGCATCCACGCTTATCCCAATGCCGGAACACAGATATAATTTCATGTCCTTCACACTTTTTTATCAACATAGGGATGCTTAAAAAACCAAACTTATCATTTATAGCAATATCAACACGCTTAAACACTCCTCCAAACTCTACCACCTCCTTCAAAAAATCATACCATGTTCGATTCTGTGCTGCTAAATATACTTCAAACTGACGGCAACCCTGGCCTTTTAGCTCTAAAAGGGTACCTTTCTCTTCATCCGGCGAAACCATAACAACAACATTTCCCAAGACGTATTGGCTTGCATAGCCATAAAACGCATATTCTTGATACAGCATATAGTCTGTATTTAAACGCATTATATTTTTAATTACTTCCACCGCATCCGTTGTCGGAAAACGTATACGACAATAATCAAATACTATCTCCACAGGATTATCCGGATCATATCGTTTTAAACATTCCCTTATAGCTTCAACCAATTCTTTCGAAGGATTTTCTTTTCCATTCTCCACCTTTACCAGGTGCGCCCTGCTTATCCCGATACATGATGCTAACATTTCCTGCGTAATATTGTATGAAAGTCTTTGTCTCCTCAAATCCTGCACTTCATTTTGAAATTCCATTATATCTTTCCTCCCATTTTAACCACACATTTTGTACCCCGCATGATATCAGTATCATAGTGTGATTGTCGGCGTTACCACACATTTTTTATTTTTTTAATTTTTCCCACGTTTAAAAGGTTTTTAAAGCCTAGTAATTAGTTTTTAGATGTATTTGTGCCCCCCTGTTAGATACCGGGGGCTAAAGCGTGGCTCCGCCACGCACGCTGGCTAACCTTTTGGCGGCTTTCGCTTCGCACGCCGCCACTGGTTAGCCGCGTATGCTTTTTATCCCAAAAACATTAAATAATTACTAGCGTGGATAATATGGATAACATTGCATTCCGCCATTGACAGCCTATGGACGAAATGTGGACATTCGCGGAAAGCTTCATTACCTTTCCACGAATGCCCACATTTTCGCCCACAAGCCTGCCAACAACTCCATAAACCGCATGTTACCCACATTACCCACACTACGGCGACAGCGGATCTCCCTACACATCCTTCCTTTCGCAAACCATTTTAAAAGAGCAGTATTCCTACTGCCCCTTCATCCGTTCCAATTCTTTAATTATCTGCTTTTCCACCCACTTAGGCCGTTTCCTCCTTCCTGGATCCCAACTCTTAGCAACATTCTTCTAAACGCTTTTAATCAAACTCTTATCCTCCTCCATTTCCTTTTTATTCAATTCCGGCTTATCCAAAGAAACAGCTTTTTGACGGCTCTTTAAAACCATACTGACAGCTTTCAAAAAATCATAGCCCTTCGGGACAAGCGGCGCATAAAACTCACTGACAACTCCTTTCCCTGCATCTGCGTATCCCCTTCCCTTTATCTGTTTCAAGAAAAATTCCTTATCCGCATCACTAAACATCATGCCATACCCTGTATCAGATACCCTTCCTAATGCTACACGAAAATTAAATTGGTCACGGATACCGTCACCAAGATACTTCGCATCCGGACGCTGGCAGGCAAGAATCAAGAAAAAACCGGCTTGGCGGCCAAGCATAATTATCTTTTTCAAATAACTTAATAATTCAGTGCTTTCCTTTGAAGTCAACATTTCCATAAATGCTACATACTCATCAAAGATTAAAAAGTGCGCCGGCAATCCCAGCACTGCATAGTTATTTCCCGTCTGATATCCTGGCATCTGTTTCATTTTATCACTGCATTCTTGCATTTCTTCACAAAATTTTCTGACTTGCAACATCATATCTTCTTTTCGGTAATACACATCCGGCATTACTGAAGACAAATCCGCCAAGTCTGCATTCTTAGGGTCAAGAATTACAAGTTTAGAGCTTGACTGTAACAAAGCATAGATTATAGTTAATAAAAAATAAGTCTTACCACCTCCAGTTCCTCCGGCAATCAACATATGTGGAAGGTTATCATATTCCCACCAAATATTTTTCATTAAGCGGAGACGTCCGGCCTCTGCTTTTACCTCCTCAATTCCAATACGGTTTACGATCATGTCATATAATAGATGGTATTCCACATATGTCCCACGGATGCCTTGCCTTAATTCCTTATCCACAAGCTCACAAAATAAACCGCTTTCCAGCTTCTTTTCCAAATGTGACAGCTGATCCTGGTATTTTCCCATACTTATTTCCGTTTTTACAATCAGCTCCCCCCGCTTCATGCGATAATAGATTCGTGGAAACCAGACGATCCTCTCCTTGTTTGGCATTGATACATCTTTAAAAAAACTGTTCTGAACTCCTTTTTCCGTTTCATACCATCCATTTTCCAAAATCATACACGCTATCTTTTGTATATGCTGCCGGCGGCGTACGGAATCAGTAAAATAATGGTATCGGACATAAAAATACAAACAACATACAAGCACCGTCACAATGATGCTGGCCACGAAATACCAACTACAACACCAATTTTTCAACTCCGCACGCTCCGGTAATCTATGGCTCTCATAAAAGCCCAAAAGCCAACGGCCATGAAACAAACCAAACACACTGGCAAACAGCAGCAACAACCTAAAAAAAAAGGAACGGTATACTAACGACTTATCGCGTGGCCGGATGCGCCGTCCATAATACAATCCCACTTTCCACCTCCATTCTAATCTCTATATGGTTGCAATCTTAACCTTATTTCTGCTGCTCCGCTTTCTTATCCTTTGCATCCGGCTGCTTTCCCTGCGGCTTCGTCACAGCAAAGTTTCCGTCAGCTCCCATAATCACAATATCATCTGCTTTAATGTACCAGCTAACATCGGCGTCCCGGTAATTGGTGCTCACGACCGTATCTACAACCGGATTTACAAGGCGTACTACCGTATTTAACTCAAATTCCTTTAACGGCACTTCTCCAGGGATGCTTACCTGGATCATCTGTCCTGCTGCCTTTGACTTTAAGTCATAAGTACGCTCTTTCAGCTCACCTGTCCGGTTTCCTTCCGCATCCGTATCAAACTTTTCCCGGCGCAACGCCGAAAACTTCAACTCACCAAATGTCTTTTCTTCATCAATTACAATTCCTTCTGCCAGTCTCATATATATTCCCTCTCCTTCTCCTATTTTTCTGTATTCCGGCCTGCTGCCTGCTTGCTTTGTTCCGCTGCTTCTGTCGCTGATATAATATCATCCGCATATAACAAATAGTTGGTGGAACCGCGCCCCTGTATATTTCTTCCCTCGGCCTTAATAACCGGGTTCACCAGTACGACCTCTTCCTCATACTCAAATGCTTTTTCAAATGTATTTCCGGTTACAATAACAGACACATCGTCCGCACGCTGCCTGTCTGAATACAAATTATAGGTTCGTGCAGCAACACGTGAATTTCTTCCGTACCCCTGCGTCAACACCTTGCCCATTCCTGCATAAACAATCTTTCCAAAAGTTTCCTCCATCTTTGGCACTACCTTTGTTAATTCCATCTTTAATTCCTCCTGTTATTTTATTCATCCCATCCAAGCATTTCATCTAACTTTTCCCGGCACTCCCTGATCTCTTTTAAAAATCGTTCCGCTGATTCATGCGCTTTCAATTTTACCAACCGTTCATGCTCAATATCCTGTACAAATGTTTTCATTTTGTTAAAGACACATAGTATTCCAGTCTCATATTGTTCATCATTATTTAAGCGGTAAGCATGGCGCAGAATATATTTATAGTTCTCATCCGAGACATACTTTTCCAAGGATATTAAAGCATTCTCTTTAATCTCATCTGCCTTTACCATATATCCATATGGCATCTCCCAAGGAACCTCTTGCAATGATATTTTCTTTTTATTTTCCTTTGCAAACTGTTCCACTTCCTCTTTTTTTCGTATGATTTTCCCACGGATGAAATTCAGTTCCTGGCCGTCTGTCCAGCGCGGGGAACTGCTTCCATCTTTCTTTACATCCTCCCACTCAATAAAAAGAGCAGCTAACTCTAATAACATAGCGTCTAGCTGCTCTTCCACAATATCATTATTTATTTTATCACCTTCTTTACCAGTACAATGGATACATTCTGCTACTTCTTTACTTTTACAGTCTGAACCTTACTCCATGTACCGTATTTATTTATCTTTTTTCCGTTTACCTGTACAACCTGGTATGGCCTTATGCGGACATAATATTTTCTCCCTCTCACCGCCTTTTTTACCGTCTTTGAAGTCGTAGTATTCTTTTTTACCATAACCGCCTTCGCCTTTTTGAACTTCTTATTGGCGGAATACTGGATCTGATAACCCTTTACATTTTTTACTTTTTTCCATTTCACCGTAAACTGTGATGCTTTCTTTGATTTTACAGAGTTTATCACCACCTTTTTTTCTGCCGGGGACGGCTCTTTTATCGGCTCATCCTGCCCGGTTGCAGGCTTATTGTTTGTCTGCTGCTGGTTTCCATTGTCAGTTTTTGGCATATCCGGTTCTTTTCCATCAGTAACAGAAGGGTTTTCCGGCTTAGTCATTTCCTCACTGTCCGAAGCAGGGTCTTTACTTGGCTCTTTAATATCTGTATCTTTCTGGTTTTCATCATCTTCAATATCTTCCTCTGTGACAGTAAGCACAAAAGATTTTTTCCAAAGGGTTCCATCATCATCTAAGGTTACGGTTATCGTCGCGGTTCCGGCGGAAAGGGCTTTCACATTTAATGCATTGCTAAAAGAACGAAATGTGTTTTCCCACGGGAAATCATCTTCTATCTTCTCAACAACCGCCACATCCGGGTTGCTGCTTTCAAACGTGATGTTTGTTGCGTTCAGGCTGTATCCGGCTGTACATGCATCAAAAAAGTTTTCCTCACCACAGGTTAAACGCATGCTTTCTAATGGTTCATCATTCTTCTCCCAAAATACACCATAACTTTCCTCATCCTTAGTATACCCAACCAGCCAGAAATCTTTAATCGGCTCATTTACCCGCACATGCAGCGTAATACTGTGCCCGCTTTCATCCGTTCCGACAAACGTTGTCATCCCCAGTTTTGGCCACTCCGGTGCCTGGATCATAGGGTAAATGTCTGCCTTTGGCATAAACGAGTAGCCATTGGTCTTATATTCCAGGTAAGTAAGATACGCGCTTTCTCCGTCTTCTAACTTCCATGTAACATTATCTGTTGTATTTGACGGATACAGACAATACGCATCCCGGAGCAAAAACCTTTCTCCTGGCGCAAGCGTAATCTGTTTCTCTGTTGTTCCGTCGGCAAAAGTAAGGCGTTCCGTCGGTGTTACATAAGCCGCCCGTTCCTCCTCCGTTAAGCTTTCCAGGCTGACAATTAGCTCTGAAGCGTATTCCGGTTCATATTTCGTATAATCCCTATCATCAACCCACTGAACATACTTCGGGATCTGTTCTGCCAGCGCATCGCTTCTTACAACAATCTTCGACCCTTCTTCTAAATTATAAAAACAATCTGACAAAAACAAATGCGGAAGCTGGTCGGATGCAAATATAATCTCTGCCTGGGTGCCGAAAAAGCTTCTATGAGAGCAATTCCAAACTGATTCCGGAACGATAATCCGCCGCAGGTTCTGGCTTTTATAAAACGCTACATCGCCTATATCAAATGTTGTTTGCGGGATGCGGTAAGTTTCACCGGCCTTTGCTTCCGGATATGCCAAAAGGACTTCGGACATATTCACGGCATTACTCATAAAAAGTACGCCGTCCTGGTCCCAAAATACCGGGTTCTCTTTATCCACATAAATTGCCTTAAGCTGCGGCATGTCAGTAAACAACCCTTCCATATACCGCCGGTCTGTTACCGTCTTTGGGATATAAACAGCTTCAATACCTGAACTGTTCCACTCATCAAACATGCCGCAAAGGGATACTACTTCTAACCCATTGCCAATTGTCTCCGGGATATGGATTTCTTTATCGGTTCCATAATAAGAAATAAGCTGCGCCTGTGTAAGTTCTTCATTTACCAGGTATCCAAAATCCCCATCCCGGAATCCCCTGGTTTCCTCTTCCGAAACACTGTTTTCTGCAAACACATTTTCCGGTATTCCTGCCAAAATTACTATGCTAATAAGCAATGCAAAAATTCTTTTTTTCATGCCGCTACCCCCAAAAATCCTTTATCTTTGATAAATTTATTATACCATAAATTACCATTTTTTTCAATAGAATGCCTCCCATTTTTCCTTTATTTTCAAGGGTTTGCGGCTTTTCACCTCCCTCCTTTTAAAACAGGTTTTCCAGGCAGGGACCTATTTTATCCGGTTTGCAGCAAACTTTTTTAAGAAGTTGGAAAGCGCATTTTCTTCCCGTATGTTTCCAACGCCGTGCGCTTCAATCCATTCCTGTACGGCAAGGACATCCTCATGCGAGAACTGCCATACCTGTTCCGGCTCTGTCTCCCAGGTTCCGCTCCCCGGCTTTTCAAATGTCACATTGGTTCCAAGTGCCGTACTGGTATATGTCTCGGTATTTTTTTTCCGGTTATTCAAGACCGCCTGGAGCTGCGTATTGTATTCCGGGTTCACTCTCCAGATCGAATCCGCATCCAGGGTGTTTAAGTGTTTCTTGCTGATGAACCTTACTTTTCCTTTCTCAACATCCCTGGCCGTCGTATCCACGATATAGACCGTAACCCGGTAGCGCGTCTCATTTCCCACGGAATCAATTGCGCGGTAAGTTTCGGTCACGGAACCGCTTCCTGTAAATGTAGTAAAATCCTCCGGTGAATAGTCCCACACGTCAAATGTCGTTTCCCTGGCATTGTCAATGCCGCGCTTTAATTCCCCTTTCTCATTTCCGCCCCGCTTCTCTTCCTCATCATATGCATGTGCCTTGCTAAGCAGCTCATCCTCTGTGATATAACCGCCCTGCGCCTCCGTTAAAGTGTAATACAGGTCATAAGCTTCAATTGTTGGGCCATAATCCCATACCAGCTCTAAATTGATGCAGTCACGCCCGCTTTCCGCAGGCTGCCCGGCTCCTTTTGTTGCCGTCTCGGATACAAGCGTGGCGGTGTCCTCTTTTGGATAATCCCCGAAAGAAGCGCACGGTGTACCTTTGGTCACGGCATTTGCTCTCTGTGCTCTTGAATAAAGATCATTCATTTCAGCAATATCGCCAAGCGAGTAACTTCTATTGCTTTCTTCACTGCCGGCAAACTTCCATTTCGCTGCTGTCGCCGTCACCTTCTGTTTTACAGTCTCACCAGTGTCTTCATTTACAAAAGCCTCCTTTTCTTTATTCTTTTTAAAATGCGCTTCGCCGTTTTCCTCCTGGTTATCATACAGTGTATATGTCCCGGCCTTGGATATGCCTTTGTTCTCTTCGCCACAGTCTAAGATATCTTCCCCGGCATCCTGTTCCCCGCCAAGGTAAGCGATATCGCAGTTGCTTTCCCACTGCGCGCATATAATGATGCTGTGGTTTTCTTTGTAGAAATAAACGTCTGAAAATTCAAGTACATTTCCTGTTTCTGCCACTTTACCCTTCCAGCCTGCAAAAAGATAGGTTGATGCGTGCGGCTCGGTCGGGAAATACGGGTTTTGTGCATGTAACGTCCCGTTCGGCAACCATATGTTTTCACACCAGTATTTTTTCTGCTCCTCCGGGAAATTCGCAATGCCGTATCCCAGCTTCTTTTCCGCCTCTGTGGGATCAGGGTCAGCCTGGTATGATACCGTATATACATTGCTGACCACAATGTCTTTATCCGAGATATTCTGCTTCTTCTCTTCAAGGGCGTCTTTATCCATGCCGTCGCCGGCGCGGAGGATGCCCCCATTTGAAAGCGCAAAACGGCATGCGCCGTCTTTATCATAATACAATGCGTCAGACCCCTTCTTAGTTCCATACGCCGCTTCCGCTACAATACGCCCAATATCACCTTTCTCTTCACTGTCCCGGTCTTCACCGCTTATCTTATCAACTTTATTCCCTTTTTCATTATACAATACAATCTTTGCCACAAGGCCGTTTGTGGAAAGGGCGTCTTTTACAGTAATCACTTTATCTTTTGCCAAAAACACTTCATTGTCCTCTGCTACCACTGCCGCTTTTGACATATAAAAAGTCCCGCCCTGATGTACTCCTTTTTCATTCTTCGTAATATTCCCACCTGTCAGGTCAAATACGCCGGAATTGTAAACACCGGTGTTATTTTCCGCAATCGTTCCGCCCGCCATGGTAACGGTTCCGGCATTTTTTATTCCCATTCCCTTACCGTTATGGATCTTGGCGTTGCCCCATATTTTTACAGTCCCGGCCTTATTGTCAATTCCATTTTCCAGGCAGTTTTTAATTTCCGCATAATCACACAAGGACACGGTCTGCGCGAAACTTCCGGTATCATAACGCCCTGTACCTGTATTGCAGATCCCCGTCTTAATATGGTAACCGTTGTCCGCATGGCTTCCTATTCCTGTCACAGTATATTCGCCTGCCACATATAAACCGCCGCACACAAGCGTCCCGGTGTTTTCAATCCCGCTTTCCGCGTCCTCTGCACATAAAACCAGGGTGTCCGCAAAAGACGCTCCTGCCGATTTCGCCCCGATATAAAGCCTTCCGGCATTTTTTACCACTGCGGGTGTCTTGTAAGAGAAAAAACTGTTCGTGCCATTCGCGGATGTAAACGTCGCATTTCCGGTGTTCTCCAGGCACGGCGCGTTTGCCGCGTATGCCAAAAGGCCGCCTGCCGTCAGGGTGCCGCTGTTTTTCACGCAGCCGCTATAATTTGCGCTTGCCGAATAATTCCCTGCACCCGAATACGAATACATGCCAACCATAAAGTTCCCGTTTACCTGGCAGGTTCCGGCATTGGTCAATCCATACCCGGCATTCCCGTAAACCGCGCCGCCTGTAAACACTGCCGTCCCGCCGTTATAGATCCCGCCGCCTGTTGCCTGCGCCGCGTTCCCGTTGCCATAGATACTGCCTTTTTCCATGCAAAGCGTCCCGCTGCCGTTGTTTAAAATCCCATACGTCGCATTATTGCGGACTACCGTTGTCCCGCTTAAAGTCACGCTTCCTGAGTTCCATACTCCCGCTGCCGCGTTGCCATAGATATTCCCGCCGCTGATCACGGCTGTGCCGCTTGAGGAAGCGTTACTGTTTACCGCTATGCCGGAGGTATTCGTATTGCTGTGTATCTCCCCGCCGCGCATATCCAGCTTTCCGTTTGATGCAACAAATAGAGCCCCGATCCCTCCGCTGTTATGCGAAATCGTTCCGCCCGAAAACGTCATGGTATTGCCGCCGGACTGCGAGATTGCAGCTCCCGAATCCCCCGCCGTATTTCCGTCTGTGTCCCTGCCGCCGCCAAAGAGGCCGCCGCTTACCAAAAGGGTTCCGGAAGAACGGACGGCTCCGCCGGATTTTGCGCTGTTCCTTACAAACTGTCCGCCGCTTATGGAAGTGGTTGTTTGTGTGGCGACCGCCCCTCCATGCATTGCGGCCGTATTCCCGTCAAAGATGCCGTTTTCAATTACAAAGCCGGATGCATTTGACGAGGCGTAAATTCCCCCGCCGCCAAACTCATTCGTTGTGGTTGTGGAAACATTGCGGCTGATGGTTGGTGCTGTGCTTGCCGTTCCGATGTTTAAGATTCCCCTTGTAGATAAGAAGATTCCCCCTCCACGCGGAGCAGTATTTTCTGTAATTGTTCCGCCCACAACATTCAGTCTGCCCGTTTCCGTGCTCTTTGCTCCATAAAGGTGGACTGCGCCGCCATGCTTGGTGGCCGCATTCTTGCTGAGCGTCCCTCCGGATATGGTTACGTTTCCGCTAATAATTCCAATGCCGCCCGCGAAATCCGCCGTATTTCCACTGAATACATTGCCACCGGAAGTAAAATTTCCTCCAATGGTGCCGCCCGTCATGACAAAGTTTCCATAAACGACAACCCCGCCGCCGTTCCCGGTTGTATCATTCTGTTCTTTTGTACTCTGTGCCGTCCTATTCCCTACAATCTGTCCGCCCGTCATAAAAAAACTTGCGCCGGACTGCACCGACACGCCGCCGCCGTTTAACGCGGCTGACTGCTCTATGACGCCGCCTGTCATGTAAAAAGTTCCGGAATTTACCCGGATGCATCCCCCGTCACCCGACAAAACATCCGGGTTATCCGGGTCCTTTAAAAACTTATTCCAGCCCAGGTACCCGGCTGTTAAGTTTAGTGTGCCGCCGTCCACGGTCAAAAGCGGCGCACCCGCATACATGGTGGACTGCCTGCCCCTGATAGAGAGGAGCGTCTTTGCACCCGTTGACGCATTCACCGCGGAACTTGCTTCTATCGTCAATGTCCCTTTCACACTGAACAAAGAGCCTCCCACAAACGTTGTGGAACGCGTAATGCTGTAATTTCCGCTGCTCTGCGGGAAAATTGCCACTGTCCTGCCGCTTGGTATCGTGATTGTGCTGTTTGCGTTTATATCCCCGTCTATGCGGATTCTAGTTGCTCCGTTTTCCACTGCGCTTTTTACCTGGCTCCAAGTCGTACATCCGGTAACGGTACTGGCCGCTCCATGCGCTACACTTTTGTGTTCAACATCTTCAACCGCTTTTATTATTTCTTTTTGGGTAAAAGATGTGTCTTTTGGTTCTTTATTTTCTTTTGATTCTTTTTCACTGTTTTCCCGTTCAAGTGGGAAATCGTTTGTTTTTTGTTCTGTCTGGTCTAATATTGTTTCATCGCTTACACCTTCTGTTTCCAGCACATTTTCTAAAATTTCTGCTTTAACCTCTTCGGTATCCTCGGCTGGTTCTGTGTCCTTAACCTCTTCACCAAACGTTTCACTAGAAAATTCTCCGCTTTCGGTCAATATGTTTTCACTGGCCGATACAACAGATGTTAAGGTTAAGCTGCATGTCAATAATAAAACAATCAAATTTCGTTTCATATGCATTCCCTCCGCTGCTTAATCATCTTTAAAAACTGCATAAAATGACATATCTGTGTCTATCTGCTGTGCATTTCCAATCACCTCTCCTTCCGCATTTTTCCAACACTGGAATATTTTTCCTTCAAGTTGAGGGTTCGACGGTACCGTTATCTCATCCCCCGCATCCACATCATATATTTTGTAACAATTTTCATAAGAGCTATCTTCTGACTGCATATCTTCTTTTGAAAGATAAAAACAGGCCTTACACGGCCTGGCTTTCTCTACTTCCTTCTTGTCAAAAATCACGGTGCGCTGTACACTTACGGTTCCTTCCTTGCCATTGGGATGTTTATATTTTTCATTTACTTCAACAGAAAGCAGCCCTTTTTCCATATCCTGTTTTAGGATATTTACTGTGATTTCAGAGTCACTCTCATACTGCATCAGTAATGCTTCCACAAAATCTGCAACAAACTCATTACTATTGCTTATCTCATACGCATTCTGTTCCATTACATTTTTCAGCGAATCATCAATAGCCGTAACAAGTGCATTTGTATTTTCATTACTTCTGCTTGCCCGCCCGCTGGTTGTAAGAAATATCATGATGAAACCTACTGCAATAGCCATCAGCATGAACCCCTTTACTGTTTTTGACATCTCATCCCTCCTGTCTTTTACCCGTAACGGGAATATTTACTTCAACCGTCTTTTGTTGGTTGTTGTTATCCGTTGCCGTCACTGTAACGGTATATGTTCCAATCGCAGCAAAACGGAATGTATCTGTTTCCTTTAAGTCACTCGTAAGCAGTTCCGCGCCTGTACTGTCCCTGATGCTTGTTATCCGTATTCTTGTCACTGTGTTTCCCTCACTGTCTTCGCACTTGAAAAAGCTGCTAATGTTCACATCTTTATTAAATACGATGTTCACCTTTCTTCCTGTCGGATCGTACGGATGAAACTCTACCGTTGGCTTCGTTTTTCCAAGAACTGTACCTGTTACGGCAGAATCCGCAAAAGAAGAATAATCCACGCCATCTGTATTTACGTTTTTTGCAAGGATATTCGCAATTCCAAACTTTCCGTTTCCCGCTGGAAGCCCAAAAAAGACAAGCAGGATAAGCCCAATCACAATAGAAAATTCCAATACAATGTTTGAATACTCTTTTATTACTTTTTTTATCATCTCTACTTCCTCCGTTTTGCTATCCCGCAAACTTAAGGATCATATCATACAGGGGACCACTGCTTAAAAACCATTTGAATAACAAAATCACAGCCACCGCCGCGCCAATGCTCAACACATAATCCCCGTATTTACTGATTATATTTTTTATCATCCAATTCCCCCTAAAATCCGGATATGCTATACAGCGTCCAAAAGACCATTGCTCCAATACCCGTTCCGATCACAATATAAAGCACGGTTTCCCCAAGTTCTTCTATTATTTTTTTCAACATTTCTGCCGCCTCCTATCTGACAGCAGTACGCAGCGTACGCGGTTTAGATATGTTTAACACAGGTATTGTATAGCTGTAATCCAATTTTATCTCGGCCATTACAATATCTTTTGCCGCCGTCACCTGACTGCCTCCTCCTGCATAAGAATAGCTCTGCTTATTCCCATCATCGTCATACAAAGTAATTTTCATCACATAGCCATTCGCCGCGGCCTGGCTTCCACAGGCGTTAATAATTGCTGGCGAAAAATTACTTTCTGAAATTTCCTTGCAGACGTCTGCCGCATAATCACTCGCTGTATTTAATGCCTGCTGCCCATTTGCAATATCAATGCCAAGATACGTCACCCATGCAAAAATGATTACCGCAATAATTACTCCAGCAATATGTTTCATCTTTTCTTTTCCCTCCTAACAAAATATGGTCAAAATGCCTTGCCCTAAATCTGAAATACATGCCCCGTAAGCGTTTCCATGATAATGATCACGGTATAAAGCAGGATTGCCAGGGAACCCGGTACAACAGGAGCGGAAAACATAATATCCAGTCCTAATAAAGCATCCTCATTCTCCATTTTTTCTGCTTTATCTGTCATTTTAATAGTACGGTTAATAATCTCCTTGATACGCGTATCAGAATCACCATTCGTGCCGGTAGATACCGCATAGAGCGTATTCATAGATGAATTGATTGCTTTATTCCTTAATGGAACTAAAAATTCCTGGTAAGGCTGTTTGGAATCCGGGTTTTTATCCAATTCTGCCACAAGCTTTTCAAGCGGTTCCTTAAGTACCGGGGATGCATTTTCCAGCGTAAGACGGATAGAATTTCGCACATTATTCCCCTGCAAGAGCAATGCCATTTCCATAAGCCATTGAGGAAAAGCAAATTCAATTTCATGTTTCAGGGTTTTTACGATCATTGCATATTCAACACGCTTATCGAATATCGCCCAAAAAGCAATAACTCCGGCCACACACATTCCAGGTACATTTTTAAACAAAAGAGAAAAAAGCAATACCACTGCCGGTATAATGAGCCTTTTGGCACTTCTTTTATTTTCCCGCGCCTGGTCATAACCTGCAACTTTATGGTAATCATCCAGTATTTTCTTTTCAGAACGCATAGATACTTTCTGCAATAAATCAATATTTAAAGAACAGTTAATCTTTACATAGATCAACATTTCTGCGATCAACATAATAGTCGTGCCGATCTGATAGACCGGGGACGATGCCATATTTATATGTAACTGCTCCATACTGGACAGCATCATGATAAACCAGCACACAGCAACAATAACCACCGCCGAGGCTGTCGCTTCATTTTTCTTACTTTTCTGCTCTGCCATAAACTCCTCTACGCGGGTTTCCCACAGCTCCCTATCCTTTTGGAGCAAGTCTGCAGTCTGCTGATATTCACCGCCTTTTTTCTCTACATTATTGAAAAAACGGTGCAATGTACGGATTCTTTTGCAGCTATATCTTTTTTCAATGATTTCAAGTGCCTCTTCCCTTGTGTCGCCCGTACTGTACTGCCTATGCAGGATATGGTCAATAGCCTCATTTATGGCATTCATCATAGGCCCTTCTTCCATAGAATCCCTGGTGCTTTTTAATGCGCTTAAGATTTTCGGAGTAATCGTAAATGCACTAAGCATCTGCGCCATATATATACTGACTTCAACATATCTCGCATCTTCAAATCTTTTTCGATAAAAACTTACCAGCGCAATCGGAAGACAGCAGGTGCCCGCTACTGCAATTGCAAACGCAGATACAGGATTCAATTTAAACGGTATAGATACGGCAACGCAGCATACTACCATAATTATGTAATATAATAGGATTCTGCTCGGGGTAATATCAAACCCGCATCGATCCGCTTCTGTCTTTAAATTTTTGTAGCTAAGATAATACATGAATGTAGGAATTTTGTCTTTCCGCACTCTTTTTTTCTTTTGCTCGGTTGTATTTCCTTTCATGGTTCAACTCCTTTATTATTCTGCTGCATTGAAACGGGTCTGATATATTTTCCATTGCAAACCGTTCTAATATCGGCTTTGGAAGTTCGTCAAAGACCAGTTTTCCGTTAGCCACGACAAGGCAGCTTTTATTTTTATCATTTTCCCGATAAAAAAAGCACACCTGGTCGATATAGCGCACTTTATCTTTTCTTCGGAGCAGGATGCCTACATCCAGGCATTCATAAATGTTATATTCGAGCCGTTCCGCATCCTCCTTATTCCCAGTCATACTAATCATACGCGCCGGTATCTTCCTTGCATCATTCGTATGCAATGTCGTGATGCAACACGCTCCCGACATCATATTCTCGATTAAATCCGTAACCTCACGCGACCTTGCTTCACTTAACATGATCCAGGTTGCATCCTGCCTCAAACAAGCTTTCAATAATATCGAATACCCGTTTGTCTTCTTTCTGTCCACCTTCATTTCTACGCAATCATGACCCGGATTAATTTTTCGGTAATGCCATTCCGGGCTGTCTTCAATGGTGATCACCCTTTGGTCATTCGGTATGTAATGTGATAGAAACCTGGCACACTCCGATTTACCGACGCTCATTTCTCCGCAAATACTAATGTTCATTTTGGCCAAAACACAATTTACAAGCAAATGTAATATATTCGGTGACGCATATCCTCTTTCCACCGCCTCCCCTGCATCGGAAAATCTTAATTTTTCTGATACATGCCGGATGCTGATAGAACGCCCGGATGTTGCTACGGTCTCATGTATAATACTGATACGGAGCGTCTCCGTTTCAGCTTCCAAAATCGGGTCCTGCGGTGTAAAAAATCCGTTCACACTGTCTGCCACTCTTTGACAAAAAGTATTCAAAAAGTCTATTGGCAGCTCCTTTGCCACAATCTTCTTTTCTCCGTAAATATTTTTAACCCACAACTCGTGTCCGTTGTAATCAACATCCGTTATTTCACTATCCTTAATGTAATCCCAGAATATTCCAAAATCCTCCTCTTCCAAAATTACCTGTTGATTATTTTCTGCCATTTTTCCCTCCTTACAAAAAAAGAGCGACCGCAGACCATCGGTCACTCTCTTACTGCCGCTACGGCGTAATTAAAGACTGTGCATTGTGAATCAGGTCGGATAACGCTTTTCCAAGGACGCTGCTTGCATCAGTGCCGATAATAATGCTGCAAATGCCGATAATCAATACAATCGCTATCAAAATTCCTACTGCTCCGCCATACTCACTAATTACTCTTTTAATCATTTCTCTTTTCTCCTTTTCATTTATGGTTTATTTTGTTCTAATATAGATATTACAGATGGCACACCGAAGCCGTCTTTCTTTAATTCACATATTGCATCCTCTGGTGTCACTTTTTCCCTAAATGGCCTGTCGGAAGTAAGCGCATCATAAGCATCTATGGTTCTTAAAACATCTGCATATGGCTTGATGTCATCTGTAAGCTCCGGTGTAGGCTTAATCCATGGTTTATCCCGCCCATGATGATATAGCACAACTTTACATATCATGGAATCAATTCCTAATTCCATCAATATCCGGTATCCTATGTATGCATGGAGATCAATTATCTCTCGTTCTATGCTACTAAGGCCAGCCGGCTTTCTCATAATGGAGGCCGGAACATAAACCTTTCCAATATCATGCAACACTGCTGCCGTTTCCAATATGTTTCTGTCCAAATCAAGACTTTTACATACAAGACTGGCAAGCGTCTTAGTCTGCATACAATGTGATAATAACTCATCATCCATCATTTTAAGTGCCTCCGCCACTTTTTCGTTATATAGCAAATCATCCCTCCTTTCACAGCAATTTTCTAATCTGCTTTTTACTGACCGCCGATTATAAGCGGTTTATG
>CANOCV010000020.1 GCA_947564465.1 uncultured Roseburia sp.
ACCCCCGGGGGATTGAGGGGGCAGGGGAGTTGAGATGCCGAAGGCATTTTTTTATATCATAGGAAAGACTTTGTTGCTGTGAAGTGCTAAAACATACGACTTTCCTATGATATAAAAGCATATGCGCACTCGCATTAGAGGAAGATATTGCTATGTAATAGTCCTAAGGAATCCCCCAGGCAAGCCTGGTACCCCTTAGGACAAATCCGCGCGCGGAAACAAAAGCTGCGCATTGAAAGTTGTCAATCCGCGAAGGTGTGCGAAGCGCACTTTTGTTCCAACAACTGTATAACTGGGCAGACGCTTTCATAGTAGGCAATGTAGAGGGAGATTTGTCACTGGCGGCAGTCGGTGGTACGACTACTGTAATAAATTTTTATCTAGATGCGATTGCCGGTTTTACACTGGGATTAGCAGTTCTTTTTGCACAGAGGTTTTGCAGAAAGGATTTTCAAGTATTGCCGAAATTGTTATCGACATTTTCTATTACCTTGGGGTCAATATTCCTTGTATTATCTGTATGCGAAATATGCCTGACATACCCCTGCTTCATCTTTTGCACACGACACAGAACACATTCTCCTTGTCGGAAGACTATGTGCATACTGTTTTAATCGGTATTCCGTTTCTTTCCGTTTATAATGTGTATTCCGCAATGTTGCGAGGTATCGGAGATAGTAAAGCTCCGTTCTATTCGGTATTGCTCTCATCCTTTGTAAACATCGGTTTAGAAATATGGTTTGTTGCATTCCTTCATTGGAGTGTTATCGGGGCGGCTGTTGCGACGGTTGCTTCGCAAATCACTATGACGGTTTTCATAGTAATTTACAGCTCAAACAAGTACGCTATCCTGCGTTATAAAGCAGGAAGCAAGTTGTTTGATAAAATAGTTCTGAAAGAAGGGTGTCGGTTTGACTTACCCCCTATGCTTCAGGCAAGTATCAGTTCTGCCGGAAATTTAGTTTTACAGAGATTTATGAATGGCTTCGGAACACATACTGTAACGGCGGTAACAACAGCTTATCGAGTGGATTCTAATGTTATGCTGCCAATTCTTAATCTTGGCTCAGGTATTTCTACTCTTGTAGCACAACAAACAGGTTCCGGCGAAAAGAAAGAAGCTAATCAAGCTTTTATGGTCGGGACGATAGCAATGGCGTTAGTTGCATTGATGCTTAGCGCTGCCGTAATTCCCAACGGTGGATCTTTAGTCGCAATGTTCGGCGCAAGTCAGGAAGCCTTGAATATCGGAAAATCTTTTTTCTGAGAATAGCAAGTTTCTATCTTGTATTTGGTTTTGCTGCTTCCGTGCAGAGTTACTTAGAAGGTGTCGATGATATGGCTTATTCAAGTGTTGCAGGTATAGTTTCTTTGGCCGTACGCATTATTCTTTCCTATGTAATGGTATCGTTATTTGATAATATGGTCATCGCTTACGCGGAAGCGTTTTCGTGGGTGGTTTTGCTGCTTTTGTATATTCTGCGTTTGTTGATGATACGAAAATCAGGAAAACTCAAAATAGAGCAGCCGGCCGAAATATTCATATTCGATTCTTATAACGATAAATGTTGATTTACTTTTGGCTTCACAATATAATATTTTATGTGGTTGACACAAATATTGAAAAAGAGGAAAAAGAAGAATGAAACACATTCTAATCATAGATGACGATATACACATTAACAATATGTTGGACAGTGTGTTGCGCCAAGCCGGTTACAGGGTATCTCACGCTTATTCCGGCACGGAAACCTTGCTATTTTTATCAAAGTTCAGACCTGATTTAATCTTACTGGATTTAATGCTCCCCGGACTGTCGGGAGAAGAGATTCTCCCCCAAATAGCCGATATTCCCGTTATTGTTATGAGCGCAAAAGTAGATGTAAAGGGGAAGGTTGATTTATTATTGAATGGAGCAGTTGACTATATTACAAAGCCTTTTGAAATTGATGAACTTTTAGCAAGAATTATTGTTCAATTCAGAAAAACATCAAACAGAGAAAGCGTTAAAATATTGGAACATAGTGATATTACCGTGAACCTTTCCACACATATTGTTCAGGTCAACTCTCAGAGCGTAAAATTGACGAAAACCGAATTTGCAATATTAAAACTCTTGATGGAAAATCCAAATCAAATTATCACAAAAACAGTTCTGCTTGAGCGTATTAGTGAGGATACTCCCGATTGTATGGAAAGTTCATTAAGAGTCCATATCAGTAATTTAAGAAAAAAACTACGGGATATATCTGGAAAGGATTATATAGAGGCTGTCTGGGGTATTGGATTTAAAATGGCAGAAGTCTAAATCTTTACAATTTCTTTGCACTTTCCTTAACACCTTTCTTAACACCTGTCTTTTAAAATAGCAGTATCAAAAGCAATAAGGAGGTTACAGAAATGGAATTTATTTTGACAGCAGAAGGCCTAAATAGAGAATATCATCATTCCAAAGCATTAAATAATTTTTCGATGAATATCCCAAAGGGTTCTATTTACGGGTTTGTTGGAGAAAACGGAGCAGGAAAAACTACTTTTATCCGTATTATATGTGGGTTGCAGGCTCCTACTTCTGGAAGCTATGCTTTATACGGTGTGAAAAATTCAGAAAGAGAAATTACCGAAGTACGACAGCGAATGGGGGCGGTTGTAGAAAATCCGTCAATCTATCTTGATATGACAGCAGTTAATAATCTAAAGCATCAATATCAAGTTTTAGGGCTTCCGTCCTATGATGGAATTTCCGAATTACTGCAGCTTGTCGGGTTAAGTAACACTGGCAAGAAGAGAGTGAAAAATTTTTCATTAGGTATGCGGCAACGGTTAGGGATTGCAGTAGCGCTGGTGGGAAATCCAGACTTTTTAATTCTTGATGAGCCAACAAATGGTCTTGATCCACAGGGGATTATAGAAATAAGGGAATTGATTTTGCGTTTGAATAGGCAACGTCAAATTACCGTGCTTATTTCCAGCCACAATTTAGATGAACTTTCACGCCTTGCGACGCATTATGGATTTATAGCAAATGGCTCCATGGTTAAGGAACTTACCGCAAAAGAACTGGAAAGAGATTGTCGGAAATGTATGATACTCACTGTAACCGATACAGAAGTTCTTGCTCGCATTTTGGATTTTATGAATCTAGAATATGACATTATTTCCGACACAGTAGCAAATGTATATGGCGAAATACCGGTTTCTGAATTATCATTGGTTTTGGCAAAAGATGATTGTAAAATCCTGTCTATGAGAGAACAAGATGAAACGCTGGAAAGTTATTACATCAATCTTGTAGGGGGTGGAAGATATGAGTAAACTTTTATATGCTAATTTTTTTAGATTATGGAAGAACAGGCTGTTTTTAATTGGTCTTGGATTTATGTTTTTTGCAGGAGGATTTTTAGTTTTCCAGCAATACCGTCAGCTAATTGGATATGGAGCTGTTGTAAATCTGGATAGCACATTTTTTGTTTATACAATCATGATTGGCGTTATCAGTTCGATTTTTTGCTCGTTATTCCTTAATGTGGAGTATAATGACGGTACGATAAGGAATAAGATTATTGCGGGGCATAGGCGTGCAGCAATTTATTTTTCAAATTTGATTGTCAATATTATTGCCTCATTCCTTTTCTGCGTGTCGTACATTTTGGCAAACATTGTAGTGGGTATTCCGCTTATTGGGACGCTGACAATTCCACTGAGTAAAACCGTATTGATTCTCGTAGGAAGTATGATTACAATCATTGCGCTGTGTTCCATATTTACAATGATAAATATGCTGATTCATAGTAAAGCAATCGCACCAATTATTTGCGTTGTTGCCATGTTTCTGTCTATCTTTTTTGTAAACGAAGTTCAGAGGATTTTAGACAATCCGCAATACTGGTACGATGGTACTGTGAATACTGCATATGTTGATGGGGCGGAGAGAGAACGGTTAGAGTTTATTTATAACGCATTACCAGCCGGACAGGAAATGCAATATTCCAGAAAAAATATAGAAAACATAAATGAAATGTGCCTATATTCCATCGGAATAGCCGTTATTACTTCGGCTGTTGGCGTGTTACTTTTTAGAAAAAAAGATATTAATTAAGAGGTATGGTATATGAATGGCTGGATATGGTTGATTATTATAGGATTCATAGTAGCTATTATGATATTGCTACTGAAGATATATTTTTTGAAAAAATCGGCAAAAGAAATAAAAAAAGCTTTCATTGAAAAGACAGAACAAAATACAAACACGTTAATTACCATATCCAGCCATGACACAGATATGAAAGAATTAGCTGCCACAATCAACGCTCAGCTACACATCTTTAATCAAAACAGGCAAAAATTTGAACATGGCGATTTGGAATTAAAGGAAGCTATTACCAATATTTCGCATGATTTACGGACTCCATTAACAGCTATTTACGGTTACTTGAAATTACTGCAAAATGGCGGCTGCTCAGAAACAGAAAAAACCTATCTTTCTGCAATTGAGGATAGAACAAAGGCATTAAAACAACTTACAGAAGAGCTATTTCACTATACAATAGTATCCAGCGATACGGAAGAACTTTCTTTGGAGAAAATCAGCATAAATGGTGTACTCGAAGATAGCATATCATCTTATTATGTAGTTTTGAAACAGCACAATATTATTCCGCAGATTTCTATTCCAGACAAAAAAGTGGAACGAATGTTAAATGAAAATGCCCTTTCTCGTGTTATTGGGAATATTATAAGTAATGCTATAAGGTACAGTGACGGTGATTTAATTATTTCATTGTCAGCAGATGGAACACTCAGTTTTTCCAATCATGCTGCTGAATTGACAGAAATTCAAATAGGAAGGTTATTTGACCGTTTTTATACCGTGAACAGCGCAAGGAAGTCTACCGGATTAGGTTTATCCATAGCAAAAACGCTGACAGAAAAAATGGGCGGTACAATCACTGCGTCGTATTGCGATAATATACTTACAATCTGCATAAAATTTTATTAGAAAGATTGATAAACAGGACATGGGAGAAATGAGTTTTGAACGAGCGGTCAATTTGAGAAGGTGAGGTAAAATAGAATGAAAGCAACAATAGTTTTAATTGCAGATAACGAGGCAGAGAATTACGGCAGAAAATTGATGCTGGAAGCACATAGGTATGGAAAGATAGGGTTTGAGATGGCAAGACTGCCACAGCATGTTTCCTTAAAGCAGCCATTTGCGATTCCTAGTTTAGAGAATATGGAAGTATTCTTTGATGGATTCGCGAAGGAACTATGTCCGTTTGATATTGAATTTGTGGATATAGATGTATTCCCGTCTAATGTATTAGGTGGAGTCGAATCCGGATGTATGAGCTTGCGAGTAAAAGAAACGCCGCAGCTTGTAGATGCACAGAAAAGATTAAACGAAGGATTATATAAAATATTTGGATCGTGCCCGGCAGAACATGACAATGACTATATTTTTCATATGACGTTTGCTATTGGTGGTGCAGACTATGAATCATATCAAAGGGCTTACAGTGAATTGATAAAGAGTGATTATAACCAGACATTTAGATTTAGTAAACTGGGTTTACTATATTACGACGATGATAATATTACTCCCGGAACATATTTTTGTTATAAGGTTTGTGATATATAATACTACGGCAGGTAGTATTTTTGGCGTCAAAAGAAGGGAACGGTCTGGCTGATTCCCCAAAACATAAGAAAGCCGATTGAAGGCCGCCATGTTGTCCTACGCTCCCGACTTAGTTTTGCCGGACATCAATATGCCGGGGGACGATTACATCACAAATCCGTTCAGCTTGGACGAAATGACGGCCTGTGTGGAAGCCCATCTTAGGAGGGAAAAACGCCGCAAAATGCAGGGCACAATTTATCCAGGGACAATTGCAAGCGGCTCACCAAGTGAAAGGTAGTGAAGATAATGCAAAATCCCATATCAGTATACAAGTCGTTGTATAAGGCGGAAAAAGTAAAAGAAACAGCGTACAGATACAAGATATAGTTTTCTTGACAAAACACCTCTCCTGCTACGAATTTCTTAAATATTCTGCTTCAGGCAGCTCTTTATATCGTCTTCTGCATTACTGATCATCCGCAAATCAAAAGTGTCCACTAGATACTGAAGCACATTCGGACTCAAAAATGCAGGCAGAGTCGGCCCCAGATAAATACCTTTTATTCCCAGGCTCAGCAAGGCCAGCAAATCGGCAACGGCCTTTTGTTCATACCATGATACAATCAATGACAGCGGCAGTCCATTCACATCGGTATCAAAAGCATCTGCCAAGGCTGTTGCAATCCGTATTGCAGAATATACATCATTGCACTGCCCGACATCCAAGAGCCTAGGCAAGCCCGCTACTTCTCCGAATTCCAATTTATTGAATCTGTATTTTCCACATGCCAGCGTTAAAATCATGCAGTCTTTTGGAACCATCTTTGCAAACTCTGTAAAATAGTTTCGCCCGGGTCTTGCTCCGTCACAACCACCAATGAGGAAGAAATGCCTGATTTTTCCTGTTTTTACAGCCTCCACAATTTTTTCGGCATAACTTAATGTGGCCTGATGTCCGAATCCGACCAATATCTCTTGCGGCTCTTGATCTTCCGGATAACCGCCCAGTTCGATTGCCTGTTGAATGATTTCACTGAAATCCTTGTCACCGTTTTCCTTTTTGCCAATGTGTTTTATTCCTTCCCAGCCTACCACATTCGTGCTGTAAATCCGGTCTTTATAACTCTCCCTTGGCCGCATCAGGCAGTTCGTCGTCATCAAAATACATCCAGGAAGATTGTCAAACTGCTTTTGCTGATCCTGCCATGCCCCTCCGAAATTACCCACAAGATGAGGATATTTTTTTAATCCCTCATACCCATGGCATGGCAGCATTTCGCCATGTGTATAAATATTGACCCCTTTCCCCTTTGTCTGTTCCAGCAGCATTTCCAAATCTTTGAGATCATGGCCTGAAACTATAATAAAAGGTCCTTTCTTCATATGGATATTGACCTTGTGCGGGGCCGGATTTCCATAAACCTCCGTATTTGCTTCATCCAGCTTTTTCATGACTGCAATAGCCGTTTCTCCGGTGCGCATGGTCATCCGAATCAGTTCTTCTACCGTAAGGCTATCGTCTGTGAGAGCCTCCAATGCCTGAATATAAAAATTATCTACCTGGTCACTGTAATAGCCCAGTTCTCTCGCTTGATGTCCATATGCGCTGATACCTTTTAGTCCATATAAAATCGTCTGCCTCAAAGAGCGAATATCCGGATCTAAGGACTTATCATACATAATTCCTGCCAGAGGCGCATCCTTTAACATTTCCGTTTTTGTTTCCGGAAGATTATAGGAGGCGTGGGCCGTATGATTTTTAATTTCCCCCGCCATATCCCTTAATGTTTCTTTGATTTTCTGTGATTCTCTCAATAATTCTACGTGTACGTCTGCATCAAAATTAACATTTGTAAGTGTTGTGAAAAGAATATTTTCGATAAAACTGATCACGCTTTTATCTATATTCTGCCCATTCTCTAGCAGTGATTTTCCGTAACAACTAATCCCTTTGATCTGAAAAATCAATAAATCCTGCAGATTTGCGATTTCCGGTGTTTTTCCGCAAACGCCTAACTTTGTGCAACCCTTTCCATTCGCTGTCTGTTCACATTGATAACAAAACATTTCATAACCCAAATCCATATTATTACTCATATACTGATCATCCTTATCATTTATTTTTATGGTATAGTATTAGCCAGTATATGAAAAATATACTATTGCAGTTTAAATCTACCATACAACATCCCGGTTTATTAAGCTCTTATTTCTCCTGATAGATTATTTCTCACATGATCGGAATAAAGTAATCGGACTGTTTTTATAAATTAATACATCTTTGCTTTTAAATACAATCAGAACGAGACGATAAGCTGCATTTTAAATTTTTCTTCACCGTATACTGCATGTGGAATATCTTTCGGCATAATTAGCGTTTCGCCTTCATTCAGGGAAAAAACTTTATCACCAACAGTAAAACGCCCGGTTCCTTCCAGAACGGTTACCATGGCATCTCCGCCTGCGGCGTGGGTGGAAATTTCTTCACCTTTGTCGAATGAAAAAATTGTCATGCTGACCTTATCATTCTGCACAAGCGTTTTGCTGACTACCTGACCGGGCTGATAGTCAATCTGGTTTTTCAGCTGTAATTTTGTCTGTTTTTCGATGTTTTTGTACATAATGCATCCTCTTTTCTAATCATCTATAATTTTTCCGTCAATGCAAATGGTTATGGTCTGCCACGGAATAAATTTTCCGCTTTCCTGCAAGGCTTTTTTTGCAGCTATCTCAAGCCCTCCGCAGCAGGGAACTTCCATCCGCAGGATGGTAACGCTTTTGATATCGTTATTTTTTATTATTTCCATTATCTTTTCACTGTAATCAACAGAATCTAGTTTTGGACAGCCAATCAGCGTGGCTTTTCCCTTCATAAAATCCTCATGGATGTTTGCATAAGCGTATGCGGTACAGTCAGCCGCGATCAGCAGTTTAGCTCCGTTAAAATAAGGGGCGTTCACAGGAGCCAGCTTAATCTGGCAGGGCCATTGGCCGAGCCGTGACACTGCTGCCGGCGTATGGGAAGGAGTGTTTTCCGTTTTCGGAGGCACTATTTGGCGTACCTGCGTACCCGGACAGCCCGCATGGGACATTTTTATGTCCGGCTCCTTCATCTTCTTTTGTTTGGCAGCAAGAACAGCGGCTTCATCATATGCGGGCGCTTCCCGTTCCTCGAAGCTGATGGCACCGGCAGGGCACTCCGGCAGGCAGTCGCCCAAACCGTCACAGTAATCCTCACGGGTAAGCGCTGCTTTACCGTCAATGATTTCAATTGCCCCTTCGTGGCAGGCCGCGGCACATGCGCCGCAGCCATTACATCTGTTCTCATCAATTTTTATTATTTTCCTGATCATTTTGTATTCCTCCTAATCTGGATACCATGTTCTATCTTTTCTTACAGCGAGCCCCCTTGACTTTATGTTTATATTTTATTGATAATTTGTTTTTTAACGACCGCAACAATAGTAAGAGGGTGAAAATTATTGGCTCCTGGCCAATAGCAGGAAAGCTTAAAGTCAGGAGCCATTTGAATTATTTTCTGTGATAAAGTTTTTCCCATTTGACAGTGCTAAGCTTACCGACGCTGTAATAATAAGCTAACAGGAAAAAGATTGCCGTAAAAGCCAGCAGTTTGCGAAGTTTTCCGCCCTTTGCTGCCCAATGAGCCAGAGCCGAGATCCTTCTTCTTGCTTCCTCCTGTGTCATTTCTTCGATGTCGGTGGTGAAGTACAAAAGCAGATAAGCAAATCCGGCAACCATCGCCAGGGTCGCATATATTTCTACATGTACTGTATCTGCGGTTTTAGGCTCCGCAGGTGGATTTTCCGCTACTCCCCGGATTTCCACTTCTGTCTGCCGGGTATTGGTATTCCCCGCATGATCAATGGCCGTTACGCTAAGGCTGTGTTTTCCGGGTGTAGAAATATCTACCGTAAACTGATAGTTTGTCACGATGCTATTTTCAAAATTTTTGCCGGAGACAGACGTTTCCCTTCCTCCGTCTACGCAGTAGGTGATAGCGGCGATTCCGCCGGTAACTTGACTGCCGTCTGCGTCATCTTTCACCGTTATACATACGGATGCCGTATCTGTAAAGAGGTCGGACAGCGCACCGTTTTCTGAGGAGAAAGAAATTTCCGGCGCATTATCTTCCACAATAAGTCCGCCGCCCTGTGAGGTAAGGTTTTTTTCTGTGGAAATATTTCCTGCCTTGTCGCTGCAGGTTACGGTGACGGTTCCCTTAAAGTCCTCCGTAATGGCAATTCGTAACACCGGTTTTCCGTTCTCTGTCTTTATCCGCGCCGTGCTCTTTGTAGAGATCCCTTTTTGGGGCATTCTTTTAACAGCTGCTTCTTTTACGCCGCTTCCTTCCTCCGTGACAGGGATGGTAATAATCAGGTTTTTTTTGCGAATAATCCAGCCGGACAGGTTGGTGTAGCCTTTGTTAAAAGAAACCTTTCCCAGTACCGGTGCAATATCATCCACCCACTTTGCGTAGAGAGTTACCTTGCGGGAAGTACTGTTGGTTTCCACGGATCGCTCAAAGTCCCATCGATTTCCCTGTGTTCCGTTTTTATCCATATACCAGCCTTTAAAGCTGTATCCTTTTCTTGTCGGGGAGTCCACTGTCTGTACAAATCCGCCATAGCGTATCCTTTGTGTCTTTGGTGCGGTCTGGTCTGCGCCGTTCAAATCAAAGTGAACCTCATAAACGTCTCTGTCATAGTACACACTTAAGGTCAGCGTGCCGTCTTCTCTTACAGTACCGGAGCTCTTTCTGCCCGTATGCCCCGTGTTTTCCGTAAATCCCGCAAAAATCTTTGCCTTTGCCGTTACCGTATCTCCGATGGTTCCTGTCAGATATTCCGTCTCGGGTGCTTTGGTGTAGCCGTTCCCTTCTACATTCTGCAGATAATGCTCCACCGTATAGTTTGCCTGACGGTTTCTGATGGTCACTGAAACCTGTCTTGTGCTCTCGTTTCCTGCATGATCAACAGCGGTAACGCTTAAGGTATGTTCTCCCGCGTCGGTTATCGCGACGACAAACTCATAAGAGGTAACGATGCCGTTGTCAAAATTCGGATTCTCCACCTCTGTTTCCTGTCCGCTGTCTATCCGGTAGGCCACGCGGGAGATACCGCCCGAGACAACATTGTCTGAATCGTCGGAAACATGCACATTTATAGATACAGAGTCATAAAACCATTCAAAAAGATCTCCGTTTTCTACGGAAAAGCCAATCTCAGGCGCGTTGTCTTCCACAATGATACCGCCATCCTCGGCCGTGACGGATTTTTCTGCCGAGATATTCCCCGCTTGGTCGCTGCAGACCAGGATAATCCTGCCTGAAAAATCCTCATCAATGGCAAGCCTTGCGGCGGTTTGTCCGTCTTGTGTGATGATATCGGCTTTTTTGGTTGCAGCCGTGTCGTTGTTTGAGCGTTTGGAGGATACCTTCGCTGCCGCCGGCGTATCCGTTCCGTTTGGCAGCAGCGTGTAGCTTGCCTCTTTTACGCCGCTACCTTCTTCTATAACGGGGACGGTAATAATCAGGCTCTTTTTGCGGATGATCCAATGAAAGAGGTCTTTATATCCTGTATTAAAGGAGGCCTCTTCTAAAACAGGGGCAATGTCGTCCACCCATTTTGCATAGAGAGTAATCTTGCGTTCTTCTGTATTGTTTTCCACGGTCTTGTCAAAATCCCAACGGCAGTCATTTGTCCCCTCCGTATCCATATACCATCCTATAAAATGGTAGCCTCTTCTTACCGGTTCCTCCACCGATTCCAGCAGTCCGCCGAAGCGTACGGTCTGTGTATCCGGGGCGACTCCGTGTCCTCCGTTTAAATCGAACGCTATTTCATAGACGTCTCTGTCATAGTACAGCTTTAATATAAGCGAACCGTCTGCCGTTACCGTACCGGAAGGGATTCTTGATGTATGGGAAGTATTTTCCGTAAACCCGTCATAGTCCTTTGGATCTGCGGTTACGGTTTCTCCTAAAAGTGCCGTCAGGTGTTCCGTATCGGAAATATCTCTTGTATAGCCGTCTCCGGTTATATCCTGCTTATAATGCTCCACAAGATATGGTGTATCCACCGGTTCCCATTCGGCATAAAGGACGGTATCCTGCTCTAACGTAAAACTGCTTCCCGCGGGATAGGAGGTACCTGTCCCATCTGCCTGAGTGTTCCATCCGGCAAAGACGTAACCGATGCGGGATGGTCCTGCGGCAACAGAAAGTGACGGAGATTGAAAAGTGATTGTGTTATGTACGTTGGCGTAACGGAGGTCCGTCTCGGCCGGCGGTGTGACATCGCCGCCCTGTGCGTCATAGGACAGGGTAACTTCCTGTTTATAAATGCCATAGAAGGCAGTGCTTCCTTCTATGGTAAGCTCGAAATCCGGTGCAATGTCTCCGGCATATTTTGTATTATCCCGTTCCCAGCCTACCGGTATCCAGCCCGCCATTTGTTTTAAGGCGGGTGTTGTGACCGTCTTATCGGCAATTTCTATGCTTTCGGATTGTCCCGCTCCGCCGGAATAAAAGACGGCGGTCAGAGTTTCCTTAAATGTGGCATACAGGCTTGTATCTTCGGTGATCTCGAATTCGTCGCTCGCCTGATAGAATTCGCCGCTTCCGTCTGCTTTTGTGTTCCATCTGTCAAAAAAGCATCCTTCACGGATAAGATTTTCACCGGATTTCACGGTAACGGTATCTCCGTCTGCGTATCTGTTGTTATCCGTCACTGTCCCCTGTGCGCCATTGCTGATATACGTCACATAAAGACCGTATTGCGGATTTGTGGTTGAGAGGACAACCTGGTTCGTCTCTTTATTCAATACGGGGTACCATGTTTGGGCAGAATTACCGATATCATGGAAGAAAATCTTTTTCATATCCCGTTCCTGCAAGATATAACCTTCTCTGCCTTCGGCGATGACATAGCCTTCGGATGCCTGAAGATATATATCGACCGGATAATTCAAAGAAGAACTAATTTGTATTTTCCGGAGAAGATTACGTTGAAGATCAAGGTCCAGATAAATACTGTCCATGCCGTTCGTTGCACTGCCTGTGCTAAAGTGTACATTGCTGGACAAATCAAAAATACTTTTATCGGAAGATAAATTCAGGCTGGCATGTGCGAGATAAAATATCGCCCCGCTTCCTTCATAACCGGGATAGGTACTCTGGTTTCCCTCAAAATAGCCGCCATGCAGATAAGTTTTCGAATCCGTATACCCGATATCGAAAATACATCCGCCTTTGCCGGCAGAAGTGTTGTTTATAAAGTTACCTCCATAGATAGCCAATTCATTTTGCGCGTTATAGAAAAAACCGCCGCCATAACCGCTTAGTGTTCCCTGATGCTGTATTGTTGCCGATGTCGTCTTATTGTTTTTATATGTTCCGCTGTTTATCGTGATTTTACTTTTGCGGGCAAACATTGCTCCGCCGTAAGATATGGACGAGCAGTTTTCAATGATTGCATTATTGAAAATTGCCGTTGCATCGTCCATGCAAAGAACGGACCCGCCGCCGTAGCTTCCGTCTGTTTTATATGAGATTTCCAATCCGTTTTTGAAGAAGTTTTGAATGTGGCAGCCGTCATCCAAGGTGATCTTACCGCCGTTTACTTCTATGAAAGAATAGCTTGACGGTACAGAGGCGCCCTCCAAAGTAATATTCGAAAGAGATAAGCTGCAATTCATACTTACCAAAAAGAGAGCGCTCGCATTTCCTCTGACAATCGTTCCGCCTCCGTTGATGATTACGTTTCCGTTTATTGTCAGGTGTCCGTTTATTGTCAGGGTTACTCCCGGCTCTATTGTAAGCGTTCCGCTATTTAAAGTACCGCCTGACCAGGTGGTATTTTGAGTGATTGTACCGCATGTCGGGCTTGATGCCGGGCCGTCTGCTTTGATTTCGACAAATTCCGTCAGATGAGGAGCTTCTACTATAACGGTAATTTCCGGCAGCGTAACTCCGTCTGCAAGTGTATAGGATTTTGGCAATATTGGCGTAAAAGTATAGGTTCCCTCTGTCTCACAGTCATATTTTGGTGTGCCTGCCCATGAGATGTCCTCAATATGGATGGTTTCCCTTTGGGGAGGTTTTGGCAAATCTGTTGTATGGTTTTCTGATGCCGTATCTAATGACTCCGGGGCTTTTGTCTCCGTGTCTTGTATTGTTTCCGTTTCGGTTGTTTCTGCTGACAGGATATCCATGATTTCTATTTTGGATGTCTCTGTTTCCGGAGCCGTTTCGAGTTCTCTTCCCGGAGCAGTTAATGCTGCGGTTTGATCTTCTTCACCGGAACTATGACATACCGCTTCTAATGTGTCGGGAAGCTTTAGATTCTCAGGCGATGTTCCTGTATCAACGTTTTGCAGCTTTATATCCGCGGGCAAATCCGAAAAAGACACAATCGTTCGCTGTTCGTTTTTTGATATTTCTTTTCCATATACGGAATAAGTAAAAAATTCAGAGGGTAAAAATGTAATAATCAGGCAAATACAGAGCAGTATTGCCGTCAGGCGACGTTTGGCAGAATTTCTTTGAGCTTGCAGCGTATTCATTCGACACACCTTCCTAACATTTTATTTTTGGATATTATTACTTATATCACGTTTCTTTAACATAATTTTCCTGATCATATTATACATGAATCATTATGCCTAATTCAAGTATATAACATATAAATTATATGTAAAAAATGTATACGAACCGTTAAAATCAGTGTATAATTATGGTAAAAACCAACAATAGATGGTTGGGATTTTCAAGATGTGCAAGAGCTTGAGGAAAGCAAAGCTCTCCCGGGAGCGCAGGATATGACGAGCCGTCCTGCGATATCATAAGCGTTGGCGCCACGTGGTCCGGCGGAACGATTGTGCGGGGGCCGGTAAATGTGGAGCTGTGGAATGGAAGAGGATTTATGGAAAATAAAAAAGTATTCAGATGGGTAAAAGCGGTTCTTTTGCTGATTATGGTAATATGCCTGGTTCAAGTCGGTCGGGCATATGCGTTATCAGTCGGGCATAAAAGAGAGCGGGACAGCTTAAGAGATTCTCTGGGTGAAGAAAAGATGTCGGAGGAACAAAGAGCCGAGGAGGAGGCTTCTGAGGTTCATAAGATATTAAAAAAGTACGTGAAGCTTTCGACAGTTAACCAGGATTTGGCGGGTTGGATTACGATTGAAGGAACAAATATTGATTATCCGGTTATGCAGTGTGAAGATGACGAATATTATCTTTCCCACAACTTTTATGGCGAGGAGGATCGATATGGCTGCCTGTATGTAAGAGAGCGGGCGGACGTCAATACACCGGGAACAAATTTTATTATTTACGGGCATAATATGAAAGACGGCGCTATGCTTGGAGATTTGGATAAATATGAGAGTGAGGAATTTTGTGCAAATCATTCCATGATTTTGTTTGACACGCTTTATGAGAAGCGAACGTATGAGATTATAGCCGCTTTTCGGACACGGCTGTATGAAGAGGATGAAGAGTTCAAGTATTATCAGTTTTATCAGGCGGATACGGAAGAGGAATTTGCCAGTTTTTATGATAATATAAAGAAAATATCGTTATATGATACGGGCGTCACCGCAGAATTTGGGGATACGTTTCTTACGCTTTCTACCTGTGACTATTATGCAGAGAATGGCAGGTTTGTGGTGGTCGCGAAGCTTCTGTAATAATTGCGGTTGTTTTTTCATAGAATTTAGAAAAATGACCGGGATGATGATATGAATTATTTATGGGGCGGTATGATTCTGATCGGTATTGTATTTGCGGGTTTTAACGGTACTTTGCCCGCGGTAACGGAGGCGGCTTTGGATTCCGCAAAAGAGGCGGTAACACTTTGTATTACAATGATGGGTGTTATGTCATTTTGGGTCGGAATTATGAAAATTGCAGAAAAGGCAGGAATTATAGACGGGGCGGCAAAAAAAATGGCTCCCTGTCTTTCCTTTTTGTTTCCGGAGGTTCCCAAGTCTCATCCGGCAAACCGCTATATAGCAACAAATATGATTGCCAATATTTTTGGATTGGGATGGGCGGCAACGCCTGCGGGCTTAAAGGCGATGGAAGAGCTTGGGAAATTGAATATAGAAAGAAACGGACCAAGGAATGCACATATAGCAACCAGGGAAATGTGTACGTTTTTAATCATTAACATCTCCTCCCTGCAGCTGATTCCTGTCAATATTATTGCATACCGAGGTCAGTACGGCAGCGTAAATCCGTCTGTTATTATAGGTCCCGCGATTCTTGCAACCTGTGTGAGCACATTGATTGCGGTTGTGTTCTGTAAGATTATGTATTGCGGTAGGAGGTCTGTTAGATGAAGGTTCTGCTGTTTTTATCGGACGCGATGATACCGCTGCTGATTTTTAGTATTGTAGGATATGGGATTATGCAAAAGCAGAAGGTATATGATGATTTTATTGAGGGGGCGAAGGATGGTTTTCGTACCGTAATAGATATAATGTCGACGCTGATCGGGCTTATGGTGGCGGTGGGAGTCTTGCGGGCGTCCGGTTTTTTGGAGTTTGTTTCAGGAGGGCTTGCCGTGGTGACGGAGAAAGTCGGGTTTCCGGCAGAGCTGCTGCCGGTATCCGTGGTAAAAATGTTTTCGTCGTCAGCGGCAACAGGGCTGCTTTTGGATATATATAAGCAATACGGAACGGATTCTTTTCTTGGGCTTTCGGCGTCATTGATTTTAAGCTCCACGGAGACAATATTTTATACCATGTCAATATATTTTATGACGGCTAAAGTGACAAAGACGCGGTATACATTAGCCGGAGCGCTTTTGGCAACGGCTGGCGGAATGGCAGTGAGCATTTTGCTTGCAGGGATGATGTGAACGCTCTTGTTATCCGACATGAATTGTGCTAGAATGCTTAGAGCGTGTTGTAGAAAGAAATGCTTGATCCGAGCGGAAAGAGGAGCAGAGAAGTATGATATATAATGATGTTTTGGAGGCGATCGGGCATACTCCGATTGTGCGATTGAATCATATGGGTAGGCCGGGAAGCGCCCAGGTGCTTGTAAAGTTTGAGGGATTGAATGTAGGCGGTTCTATTAAAACAAGAACGGCATACAATATGATAAGGGATGCGGAAAAAAAGGGCATAATTCATAAGGATACGATTATAGTTGAACCGACAAGCGGCAATCAGGGGATCGGTCTGGCATTAATCGGTGCGGTGCGCGGTTATAAGACAATTATAATTATGCCTGATTCGGTGAGCGAAGAGCGAAGAAAGCTTGTCCGTCATTACGGAGCGGAGGTTATTTTAATACATGATGCCGGAAATATCGGCGAATGTATTGATGAATGCTTAAAGACGGCATTAAAAATGAAGCAAGAAAATTCCAATGTTTTTGTGCCGCAGCAGTTTGAGAATCCGGCAAACCCGTTGGTACATAAGCATCATACCGGACTTGAAATTTTAGAGCAGGTGGCGGGACCGATTGACGGATTTTGTTCCGGAATCGGAACGGGAGGAACGATAACCGGGATTGGCGAGGTGTTGAAAGCGCAGAATCCTGATATTGAGATATGGGCGGTGGAGCCGGAGCACGCAGCGATTTTGGCGGGCGGAACCATCGGAACACATCTTCAGATGGGAATCGGCGACGGCGTGATTCCAAAGATTTTGAATCAGAAAATCTATGATAATATATATATTGTCACAGACGACGAGGCCATACAGACAGCAAAGGACCTTGCCCGGCTGGAGGGTATTATGTGCGGAATTTCAAGCGGTACAAATGTAGCGGCAGCCTTAAAGCTTGCGGATAAATTGGGTTCCGGAAAGACAGTAGTTACTGTGCTGCCGGATACGGCGGAGCGCTATTTTTCCACACCGTTGTTCGACGGAGAATAATTCTGGAAAATTTGGGCAGTATAAAATTTGACAAATGGGCTGCAAAGGTTTATAATAACTTTTGCAGTTAGATATCGCGGGGTGGAGCAGTCTGGAAGCTCGTCGGGCTCATAACCCGAAGGTCACAGGTTCAAATCCTGTCCCCGCAATTAAGAAGCATTACAGTAAGGAATAGAGAACTCCTTGCGGTAATGCTTTTCTTTTTAGATTTTCGGTATGCTTCTATAAAATCAGCGAAGGGGGAAGCGGATGAGCAGAAAATATTTTGCGGAAAACAAATTCGGCAGCCGTTTGATATTATGTGTTTCGGTTGCGGTGTTTGTATTTGCGTTATATCAGCTGGTTCAAATTGGTCAAAGCTATTATATGACGGAGAGAGAATACGATGATTTGAAGAGACGCGTTGTTTCCACAGAGGCAGAAGAGCGCAGCGATACAGAGATGTCGTCATTTTTTGTCGATTTTGAGAGATTGAAGAAGGAGAATCCCGATTGCATAGCATGGATACATTTTCCTGGGTTGGAGATCAGTTATCCGATTATGCAGGGAGAAGACAATGAATATTATTTGGAGCACGATTTTTCGGGAGAGCGTGTCGCGGCGGCAAGCATTTTTATGGATTCTATGAACAGGGAAGATTTCTCGGATGAAAATACATTTATTTACGGGCATAACATGAAGGATGATTCCATGTTTGGTTTATTAGATCAATATGAGGAGGAGGAATTTTGTCGGGAAAATCCGGGATTTTATATTTATACGCCGGATAAAACAATGTACTATTCTATTTTTTCCTGTTATAGAGCAGATATAGAGGAGCAGGAGGATTCGTTTATTCTTTCATTTGCGTCTGCGGAGGATTATGAGGAGTATAGGAAGGTTGTCTTAGAGCGTTCTTTGTATGAGACGGGGGTGAGCCTGCAAAGGGGACAAAAGATGGTGACGCTCATGACGTGTAATAGGAGCGGATATCGCTATCGCTTTTTGGTACATGCGGTTCAGACGGAAATGTAATATTTGAATAAAGACCGTATAAGTGCTATAATTTTTGATATATATGATATGGATTGCTGCAACGAAAAGAAGGAGATTTTACACTAAATATAAAAGGAAGTTTTTTCATTAAGGAGGAATTTGTATGAAAAGAAAATATTTAGTGTTTCTTGTTCTTACAGTGATTTTTGTTGTTTTTGCGGCCTGTCAAAAAAGCGGGGAACTTAAGCCGAGTCGAGATGTCGAAGGGTTGACAGCCGCGCCCGCGTTTACGTTGTCTGACAGTCTTTCAAGTCAGAGGAGTGACTTTTCGGTAGAGTCGGGAAATTACCAGTGGAATTGCCTGGCAGGAGATGAGATGGAGAGCGTTATTGCCTGTGGCTCGCATCCGCTGGAAGGTACCGTGAAGGAAAGGTTAAAGCTTGCAGAATATAAGGGCATGGATTCGGTTCCGTATCTCTTATCCTGTGCGGTGATGCCGGATAAATTGACGGTACATGAGTGGGATGCGAAGGATTTAGGCAATACGGATGCGGAAATGATTGCGGAGACGGAATGTAAGGATACTTGTCTATTGAATTTGGAGCCGGACAGGGTTTATGAAATTTTGGCGGAGTGGAAAGAGGATAATCTGGATGTTAACGGATTTTACGGAACGGCTTCCTATGTGATAATTACAGAATAAGAGGCTAATGGAGTGGAGGATGAAGATGGAGCAGATCAAGGAGTTTGTAACAGCAGTAATTGAATCGGAAAATATTGTGTTTTTTGGCGGCGCAGGGGTTTCTACCGAGAGCGGAATACCGGATTTTCGCAGTGTGGATGGGCTGTATAATCAGGAGTATGATTATCCGCCGGAGACAATCTTAAGCCATTCGTTCTATATGGCAAAAACCGAGGAGTTTTATCGTTTTTACCGCAATAAAATGTTGTGTCTGGATGCTAAGCCGAATAAGGTACATCAGGTACTGGCGAAGTTAGAAAAAGCCGGTAAGTTAAAGGCTGTTGTGACGCAGAATATAGACGGGCTTCATCAGGCGGCCGGCAGCAAAAAGGTGTTGGAGCTTCATGGGAGCGTTCACAGGAATTACTGCAGGCGTTGCGGAAAGCTGTTTGACGCTCGTTATATTTTGGATGCAAAGGGAGTGCCGCGTTGTGATGAATGCGGCGGTGAAATCAAACCGGATGTAGTGCTGTATGAGGAGGGATTGGATCAGAAAATATTGGATGAGGCAGTATATTTTATCAGCCATGCCGATATGCTCATTATCGGCGGAACATCTCTTGCCGTTTATCCGGCGGCGGGGCTGGTTCAATATTTCCGTGGGAATAAGCTGGCGCTGATTAACAAATCGGCGACACCGATGGATAAAAATGCCGATATTCTGATACAGGCCGGCTTAGGGGAAGCGTTTGGACAGATCGAGATTGATGCATAGAGCAAAATAAAAAGGGCGGGAAGAAAATGGTATATCAATATGAAGTGGGCGATATCGTAAAATTAAAAAAGCAGCATCCCTGCGGTAGCAAGGAGTGGGAAATCTTAAGGGTAGGCGCGGACTTTCGCTTAAAGTGTATGGGGTGCGGACACCAGATTATGATTGCAAGAAAGCTGGTTGAGAAGAACACGAAAGGACTTAGTAAGAAGGAATAGGAAAGAAAAAGGATTATGAGGGAATATTTAAAAGAAACGGTTATTCCTAAATTTATGGACAGTGTAAGCGGTCTGGCGGAAACGGAAATAGAGGATGCATTGATAAATATTTATGTATCCAGTCAGCGGCGGAGTCGGGAAAAAACAGAAGAATTTCTGCGAAGTGTTCTTGAAGAGTTAAACATCAGTTTAGATATTGAAACGTTGATATATTTGTTTGAGGCGTTGTTAGAAGACAGTAATGTCACAGAGCATGGGATTGTCTTTACGCCACAATATATTGCCTCCTATATCTGTCAGGAAATTTGGGGTGAGACGGATACGTGGAGGGATGATATCAGAGTGATTGATCCGGGATGTGGTTGTGGAATATTTCTTGTCTCGGCCGTTATTTATATTTCACAGACATACGGTGTTTCCGTACAACAAGTGATAGAGAATAATATTTACGGTGTTGATTTAAATGAAGATAATGTTCGAAGATGCAAAAAAGTCTTAAAAGCATTTGCAGAGTCGAGGGGGGAGGCTGTTTCGGATGAAGCGCTCCACATCGTTTGCGCGGATAGCTTACAAAATGACTGGAATGAATTGTTTGGGGTTGCGTGTTTTGACTATATTATCGGTAATCCGCCTTATGTGAATACGCATGATATGAATAAAGATACGGCGGTGTTTTTGAAAAAATATTTTCAAACGACAAAATCAGGGGTATATAATATTTTTTATGCATTTATTGAACATGCCGTGAAATTTTTGGCGGAGGATGGGGTACTCGGTTATATTGTTCCCAATAATTTTTTGACAATAAAGTCGGCAAAGGATCTGCGCGTGTTTCTTCAGGAGGGAGCATATGTGAGCAAAATTATTGATTTTGGCGATAATATGGTATTTAAACCTGTAAGAACTTACAATTGTATTATTTTTCTCAATCATAATTTGAATGAACAGGTGCAGTATTGTGTGATGGAGAAAACAGAAGATGTAAAAACAGCCCTGAAGAATATTGAATTTAGGAAAGTTCCGATAAATCAATTAGACAAAAACGGATGGAAGCTGGTGGATAGCCATACATATTGGAATTTGCGCAAAATTGAAAATCAGGAAAAGCGCATAAAAGAGTTTGTCCGCACCGGCATTGCTACCCTTAGAGATGAGGTATATATCGTTGATGAAGATGCAAGGGGTTATTATAAAAAGTTAAATGGAATACGATACGATATTGACCGGGAAATTGTGAAGACATTGTACAAGGTTCCGGAATTAAAATCTTGTACAAATATATATGATGTAAGCAGGCATATTATTTTTCCATATATACAGGGAGAACAGGGAATCAAGCTTATGCCGGAAAAACAATTAAAACAAAAATATAAAAATACGTACAAATATTTACTGGCTTCAAAAAATGAACTTGACAGCAGAGATAAAGGAAAGCCAAATCCGCTGGCTTGGTATGCTTACGGAAGGACACAGGGATTAAATAAATATGGACGGAAGCTGTTATTCCCGACGTTTGCGGATAAGCCTAAATTTATGCTGGTGGAAGATGAAACGGCGTTATTTTGTAATGGGTATGGAGTATTTGAGAATGATTATTTGGCGTTAGATGAACTGATGGCTGTTTTAAACTCAAGTATTATGCATTATTATGTTTCGAATACCAGTTATGCAATAGAAGGAGGCTATTTTTGCTATCAAAAAAAGTATATAGAGAATTTTTCGATACCAAAATTCAGTGATAGTGAAAGGGAAGTCTTAAGGCGGGGCAGCTGTGAAGCGGTTGATAAATTACTGATAGATAAATATGGTTTGGCAATATGAGAAGGGGAGAAAAATGGCGTTTATTGATGAGCAGCTTTTGGCTTTTAAACAGATGATTGAGAGCGCTATTCTCGCAGGAGGAGCTGAGGGAAAAGAATCGTGCATTCGCTCTTCGCTTTTGATTAATCTGATACATGATGCGGTAAAGTTTGAGTTAATTGCATGTGGCCTGAGAAATGAAAATATATATCCGCATTATGGGGAAACGAGACCGGAGATTAAGATGGCGGGTCTTTTAAAACAAAAGAATCAGGATATATGTGTGCTGCCTGCAGGAATTGAGAGGAAGAGTCAGGTAATTACCTGGGGGCCAATGGCATTTCAGAACAAAATAGATCCATATGGATTTGAGTTTTCAACGAATACGCTGGTGATTAATGTGAGAAGCCAGATGAGCAGTCTTGCTAAGAATGCGGATACGTTGTTTGAAAGAACATTTGCGGAGGCGTTAAATTTGCATATGAGATATCCGCAGATTGTATTGGGTGAGGTATACCTGATACCGGTGTACGAATATGATGATATTTTAGTCAGGGAGAGAATTGTCGGATTCAAGTCTCATAAAACGGATGTTGAAAAGTATATTAGTTTTTTTGATTCTATTAATAATAGAAGAAATGAACAGGACGAGCCTTTTAAGTATGAAAGATGTGCGTTGTTGATTGTGGATTTCAGACGCCAAAGACCTATTCTGTTTCGAAATAGCACGCAGTTGAAGGATGCGGGTATTATCTCTTCTGATTTTGAGATTGAATATGCGACACTGGCATTTGATAGTTTTGCGAAAGATATTATAAATATATATGCGGGAAGACACAAGATAGAAAATATTCGGGAATTAAAATAAATTGAAAGAGCAAAAGTATATGAAAAAAGGATGGAGAATAAGTCTAAGCGGTTTTGGAATGGAAATGGATTCTTGCCGCTTTTTTCGCCAAAAACAAAAAACCGGAATCCTTAACTATTTAAGGATCCCGGCGCCCCTGCCAAGGAGTCGATGCGACAGGATTTGAACCTGCGACCTCTGCGTCCCGAACGCAGCGCTCTACCAAGCTGAGCCACGCATCGAAATATTGTCTAATCAAATTTCGCTTAATTATAATATCATACATACCCTTGCTTGTCCAGTGTTTTTTAAAAAAAACTATGAATGCGAAGGCTGAATAGTTACAAGATAAGAATAATAGGTTAATTTGTCTAAGGTGTTCCGGGTAACAAACAGCCCGCATGTGGAGGTAATGCATGCGGGCTGTTTTATATGTAAACCTGATAAAACAGGAGAGTTTTTTGTCGGAACTGACAGAATAGTAGGTAATCCTCACGACTCAACAGCTCCTTTTGTTTTGATAGTGTAATCATAGCGAAAAAATGTGTCCAATATTTGACAGTGTTATAAAGATTGTATAAAGAAAGTATAGGGAATTCTAAAGTAATTGTTTAGATTTAGGTAACTATGGAGCCAAAGGCTGAATAGTTACAGATTTAGTGGAATATTTTTTAAATATAGTTGACATACACCGATGAAACATGAAAAAATAGTAGAAGAAAACGGAGGAGAAAAAAGAATGAAGAAAGAAATTCTAAAAAGGGGGATATGTATAGTATTGGCGTTGATTTGTCTGTTTCCGTCTGGAAGCGGGCAGGTGAAGGCGGCAGACGCAGAGTATAATCGTGCGCAAAAAGAGCTAAAGGTACTGTTTGTAGGAAACAGCATGAGTCGCCTTAAAAGAGGAAGCATTACATACAGTGTGGAGGAACCGCTGGAAAAGCTGGCGGAGAAGGCGGGATATTCTCTGGATGTAGAAACGATTTCACACGGCGGCGCATGGCTTAAATACTATGCATCGAAAAAGGGCAAATATAAAAGCTATTATCGAAAGCTCCAGCGGGCTTTAAAAAATAAAAAGTGGGATTATATTATTTTTCAGGATTACAGCAAACGTGTGCTTGACAGTGTGAATAAAGAGATGTATCCGTCATTAAAAAAGTTGAAACGCAGAATCAAGAAGTATCAGCCGCAAGCAGAAATCTGGCTGTATATGACACACGGTTATAATAATGGAACAAAGTCAAAAATTAACGGAAAACGCCGTAATTTAACGATAAGTCAAATGCAGGAGTACATGGCCCAGGGATATTTTGATGTCGGAGAACGCTTGGGAATGCCGGTAATACCGGTCGGTATGCAGATGGAACGCTGCCGTAAGCTGTATCCGGAAATTAAATTGTATCTTGCGGACAGAAGACATGCGGATTATGCGGGGTATTATCTGGCGGCGTGTTGTTTCTTTCAGGCGCTTTATCAGGAGACACCGGATGGGAGTGATATAGAGGTCGCAGGAATGAATCTGTCAAAGGAGAGCCGTAAAAAAATAGAATCTCTTGTGGCGGATACAGCGGAAATGAATGTGAAACAGCTTCGCCTTGTACCGGGAAAAAGAAAAAAAATCTATTTGAAAATACAGGATAGCCACAGCAAAAAGAAAAAGGTAACTTACAAGAGCCTAAATACCAGTGTGGCACGTGTGAACAAAAAGACGGGCCGTGTGACGGCAAAAAAAGGCGGGCGGGCATTGATTTTTGCAAAATCTTCCGGAGGAATGCAGGCTGTGACTGCTGTTTATGTCAAATGTAAGAGGCCGCAGCAGGTGAAAACAGGGATAACCTCAAAAGGCAGGATTCGTGTATCCTGGCAGAAGGTTCCCGGAGCAAAAAAATATCGGGTTTACCGCTCGGAATCCAAAAACGGGAAGTATACGCGGATTGCTACAACAAAGAAAAGCAGCTATACGGACAAAAAGGCCAAGGCAAATAAAAGTTACTATTATAAAGTAAAAGCAGTGAACCAATACAGGAAATGCAATAGCGCATATAGTAAAGCAGTGAAGGGGTAAATGGACCTTATACTTTAGAAGAGGAGAGAAATATGAGAATTTTATTTATTCGCCACGGAGATCCGGATTATGAGCATGACGCGTTGACGGAAAATGGAAAAAAAGAGGCTCGTCTGCTCGCAAAGGCCGCACCAAAGATGGGTTTAGGCGCTTGTTTTGTGTCACCGCTTGGAAGAGCGCAGGAAACAGCGTCTTATGTGCTGGATATGCTGGGATGTGGGGCGCAGACCTTAGACTGGCTGCAGGAGTTTCCGGCAAAGGTAGATATCAATATGTCAAAGGAGTTGCAGGCGGCTTATCCCGATACAGACAAAAGTGGTGAGGGATACTGTCCGCGGATTGCCTGGGATATGTTGCCGTCCTATTGGCTGTTTCATCCGGAATATTCGGATAAAAATAAGTGGAGAGAGTCCGAGGCGGCGAGATGCAGTGATTTGGTTCAGGTATATGATCATGTTACAAATAGCTTTGATAAGTTTCTGGAATTGTATGGATACGTCCGGGAGGGCGGAGTATACCGTGTGAAGAAGGAAAATACGGAAAGTGTTACGTTTTTCTGCCATCTGGGAGTGACATGTGCGATTTTGTCGCATTTGTGGGGCATATCGCCTTTTTTGCTCTGGCATAGTCTTGCTCCGGCGCCTACATCTGTGACGGAAATTGTGACAGAAGAGCGTGAAAGAGGAACGGCATACTTTCGGACGCTTCGGATCGGCGATGTGTCACACTTGTATGCGTCGGGTGCACAGCCGTCGTTTTCGGGTAGATTTTGTGAGGTATATGGGAATACGGACCAGAGACATTAGGTATTTTTTGATTGAAAATTATGATATAAAAGCTTATGCGCACGGATGCAAGAGGAATTTATTGCTTTGCAATATGCATCCGGCGCGAAAACAAAAGCTGCGCATTGAAAGTCGTTAATTCGCGAGAGTGTGCGAAGCGCACTTTTGTTCTCTGTTTTTGGTTTTGGGGCGGCAGTTGTAACGGGCAGCCTTGTGTGAACCGTTACCGGCAGTTGCGCAGAATTTACAAAAATATTGACAAAAAAGGGACAAAATTTGATTCATATGCTATAATATCGACATGTATATTAATGTGCGGGCTAGCGTACTGTATCACTGATAATTATCCAAATCCACTTGCATCCCGCGTGGTTTTGACAAATATCAATGATACAGTACACTAGATGATGCGGAAAGGATGGAGAACGAAATATGAAAGAAAAAGGAATGAAGACACTTGTGAGCCTGCTGCTGGTATTTGCCATGCCGGTCATAATTATAGGGGTGGCAGCGATCTTTATATCAGGTTTAACCGCGGGCGGCAGCATGAGTACAACGACAGCGACAATTATATTGGCTGTGTTGATGGCTGTGATTGTAATTTTGATTTTTATCTGTGCCAAAGTACTTGCGGGACGGCTTGCGAAGGTTGCCGGCAGCTTGGGGGAGATTGCGGATGGAACCCTGAGTATGGATGAGAGCAGCCTTGCGGAACGCAATGATGCGATTGGCCGGATTATGCGGTCGGTAAATGAGATGGTAAAATCATTTGCGAAGGTAGTGACAGGCATTCGTAAGGCGACGGATTCCCTTGATGTTCTTTCCGATGATTTTAAGGAATCTTTTGCTAATATGACGGCAGCGATGGAACAAGTGAGTGCTGCGGTTGAGACAATCGCTGGTAATACGGTTTCACAGGCAGATAAGACGGTAGATATTGAAGATAAGGTAATGCAGATCAGCCAGGCGATTGATATTATTGCAGGTAATGTGGATGTTTTGACAAAAAGTGCGGGTATGATGAAAGAGTGCAATACAAAGTCCGAGAAGATTATGCGTGATCTGGTACAGATCAGCAGTGAGAATGGCACCGCAATTGAGAATGTCAGAAGCCAGACTGATTTGACAAACCAGTCGGCGCAGGAGATTAGACAGGCGACGGAGATTATTGCGGGAATTGCAAACCAGACCAATTTGCTTGCGCTGAATGCAAGTATTGAGGCAGCCAGAGCAGGAGAGATGGGCAAAGGCTTTGCCGTTGTCGCCGAGGAAATTCGTACTCTGGCAGATCAGTCAAAAGAGTCGTCGGAGCATATCAGCAAGATTGTAAACGATCTGATTGAGAATTCGAATGACAGTGTGGAAATTACCCGAAGGGTATCCGAGGCATTTGTCCAGCAGAATGAGAAGATTCATGAGACAGAGGAGATTTTTATGCAGCTGAATCATGAGATAACAAGTGTAAGTGCATCCATTGTCGAAATCGGTAAAGAAGTAGAGAGTTTGGAGAATTATAAGAGCGTAATTAAGGATGGCATTGTGACACTATCTGAGGCGGCTGAACAGAATACGGCAAGCACAGAGGAAACACTGGGCGCAATGAACGAGGTTTCCCAGATGGTAGAAAACTGTAAGGAGTATACCGAACAGATTACGAGTGTGACAAAAGAGCTGGTGGGCAATATCAGCAAGATTAATACTGTATCGGAAAAAGGGAAGAACCTTCTTAGTGCTAACGCATAGTAAAGAGGCGCGGGTCATTTACAGGAGGGAATGATGGAATCGAAGGCAGATTATACACTGTATGTTTGTACAGACAGAAGGCTGATGAGCAGCGCTACAATACAGGAGTCTGTGGAGGAAGCGATAAAGGGCGGTGCGACTGTGATACAGCTTCGCGACAAAGAGGTATCCGGGAGGGAGTTTTATCAGACCGCACTGGCGCTTCAAGAAATCACATCCTATTATCATGTGCCGCTGATTATAAACGACAGAGTTGATATTGCGATGGCGGTTGACGCGGCGGGTGTGCATCTTGGCCAGAAGGACATGCCGATAGAAGCAGCCAGAAAGCTGCTTGGTCCCGATAAAATCATTGGCGTATCGGCTGCGAGGCCGCAGGAGGCAAAGGACGCTCAGGCGGCCGGGGCGGATTATCTTGGTGTAGGAGCAATGTTTACCACTGCGACCAAGACGGATACAAGACCGGTAACAAAAGAGATTTTTCGGGAAATACGCCGGGAGATACACCTTCCGATCGTGGCAATCGGAGGAGTCAATGAAGATAATGCAATGCTGCTACGGGAGATGGGCGCGGATGGAATTGCAGTGGTTTCCGCTGTTATTGCCAGGGAGGATGTAGCGGAAGCGGCTCGGAGAATGAAAGCGGTATTTGTGGGACAAGAAGGAGTGAAATGAAGACAGTATTAACGATTGCGGGAAGTGACAGCAGCGGCGGCGCAGGTATCCAGGCGGATATCAAGACAATTTTAGCGCATAAGCTGTATGCTGCGAGTGCGGTGACCGCACTTACGGCGCAGAATACTCTTGGAGTATACGGAGTCTTGGAGAGCACGCCGGAGTTTCTTGAATGTCAGCTGACAAGCGTTTTTGATGATATTCCTCCCGATGCGGTAAAAATAGGCATGGTATCGTCTGCCGAATTAATTAGCTGCATTGCAGGGGTGTTAAAGATGTACCATCCGGGCAATGTGGTGCTTGATCCGGTGATGATTTCTACCAGTGGAAGGAAGCTGTTGGATCCGCAGGCGGCCGGGGCGTTGCGGGAAGAGCTATTGCCGCTTGCCGATCTGCTTACGCCAAATATACCGGAAGCAGAGGTTCTTTCTCATTGCAGGATAAATGGCAGGGAGGACAGAGAGGAAGCGGCCAGGAGGATTGCAGAGCAATTTCACAGTGCGGTATTGATAAAAGGAGGGCATGGCAAGGGTAATGCGGATGATTTACTGTTTTACGGCGGTACGAGCGTCTGGTACGCCGGAGAACGTCTGGAAAGTTCGAATACGCACGGAACAGGATGTACGCTCTCGTCCGCGATTGCCTGTCGCCTTGCTAAAGGTGAGACGCTTGAAGAGAGTGTCCGTCTTGCGAAACAGTATTTGACCGGTGCAATCAGAGCCGGTTTGGATCTTGGCAGAGGAAACGGTCCGCTTGATCATGGCTATTGGCTTCGGATAGATGGGGAAAATGAAAAAAAGTCGCCTTTTTCCTAAAGGAATGGTAAGGTTTTGACGATAATAAATATAGAAGTGGCATATTATGTGCTTTTTTCGGAGTGTATGAACATAAAATGCAGTATAGGAGAGGATTGGTATGTATAAGTACAAGGAAGTCGGAAAAAGAATACTGGGAATGGTGATGGCGGTATGTCTTGTCTTAGGACTGATTCCGCCGGTGCCGGTGCGCGCGGCAACCGATATTGCGGCTACGACGATAACCTTATATAGGGATCCCGAGATGACAGAGGAAGTGGACGAATCTACGTACACGTATTCGGGAAATAAGATTGAGCCGTATGTAAAGGTGGAGTATAACGGTCAGACGGTTGAGCGTGCGGGGAATTATTCCGTAGAGTATGGCGAAAATATTAACGCCGGAACGGGAACCGTTACTGTTATGGGCGGCGGTTTGGATTACAACGGCGAGACGACAGTAAATTTTACGATCAGGCGGAAAACGGTTGCGGGAATTAACATAGTTTTTGGAATGTCTGATAACGATGGGCCGTATTGCTATTACACCAGTGCGGCAGGAGGAGCAAAGCCGGAGATTACATCAGTAAGCGTGGAGGAGATGAATGGTGCGTCCGTGCCGTTATCTTCGACAGATTATGTGATTTCGTATTTTAATAATACTGCGGCATGTTCTGATTTGGGAAGCGGTGCGCCGCCATATCTTACACTTGCATTGGCAGACACCTGTAATTATACGACAGTGGGAAATACTGCAAAGACTCAGTATTACAGGATTTTCCATAATATGGCATCAGTGGCTGTCAGCGGTATCCCGGATCCTATGGTATTTAACGGTACGGCGCAGAATCCGGCACTGACGTTAACAAATACAGAGACCGGGCAGGAGGTTGCCGCCAGCAATTATACCAGTCGCTGGAGCAACAATACGAACGTGGGTAATGCAACGCTTACGATTACAGGTAAGGGGTTATATAAGGGAACGTACACGCAGACATATCCCATCGGTCAAAAGGATTTAAACAGTGCGGACGTTACTGTTGAAACAGATCAGAATATTTATGAGTATCGCGGCGGAGAGAGGATTCCTATTGAGAACAATCTTATAGTGAAGATCGGAGACTACACGGTACCTTCTACAAATTATACCGTTACGGATCAAATCAACGGACCGCGGGGGACGAACCGGGTCAAGGTGATTGGACAGGGGAATCTTAAGGGCGAGAAAAATGTGAGCTTCTTGGTTAAGAGCGCAATTACATCATGTGAGCCGGATAAGAGAGAGTACTCCTATACGGGAGCGGAGATTGAGCCGTTGCTTACCGTGAAGGATAATCTTGGAGAATCCGTAGCTTTTACGAATTATGACGTCAGCTACTATGATGACAAGGATTACACGACAATGCATACTGGAGCGCCGGCAGCCGTTGGAACTTACTATATCCGTTTGGAAGCAAAGGGCGATAGTTATATGGGAACGCTTGGAACGCCGGAGGCGCCGATTGCGTTCAGTATCGTGCCAAGAGATTTTGGGAGCGTTCGGTTTATGCTTGGCGGACGACAGATTACAAGTTCGGATGACCGCGGCGATTATTACAATGGAGCTTCTATATTTGATACGCTCGAAGGGTTGACGGCGGAAGATAATGGAAAAGAACTTTTGAAGAGTGAGGATGGCGACTATACCGTGTCATATTATTCGGATTCGGCGTGTACACGTGAAATTGAGCCGAAGACCGATAACTTTAGAAATGTAGGTTATTACTACATAAAAATGACGGGCCATGGTACCTATGAGGGCGCCGAATATGTGGTGCATTATAAGATACTGCCGCAGGATGTTACCAACAGAGTGTCCGTAACGATTAAGCCTCAGACGTATACCGGAAGTGCGGTAATACCGGATAAATCTGATATTGAAATAAAAGTGACAATAAACGGGAGAGAACAGATACTTCCGGATTCGGATTATGAGATTGTAACAGGGCAGAATAACGTTAATATCGGAACGGGAGCAAGGCTAATTATCCAGCTTACCGGCAACTATACAACTACGGAAAAGACGACAATAGGAGGCAAGGTTTGGGATAGTACGGTGACGGCTACATTCCGGATTGCACCGAAAAAACTTTCGGATTGTGAAAAAGAGATCGTTGATCATGTTGTATATAACGGTCAGGTGCAAAAGCCGAGTATTGCGATTCGGGATGGAAATTATACGTTAGTGGAAAATCAGGATTATTCGGTTGAGATTTATTCTTCGAAATCGTATCAGCCGAACCAGATAGTGAATAATCCAAGGAATGTAGGGACATATTACGTTAAGGTCGTTGGTATTAATGCTTATGAAAATGATGCGGCTGACGCGCCTATTTACTTTGATTTCAGCATAACGAAAAAGCCTTTGACGGCTTCTGATATCACATTTGAAGCCGCTAACCACGAGTATACGGGTTCGGCGGTTACACCGGGGCTTACGGTTATGGACAACGGAAATGTATTGTCGCTTGGTTCGGATTACGAGGTGGTGGGATATTATAGCGATGAAAATTGCACGAACGAATCTGCGCCTATTGCCGGCAAAGCTTATGTAAAGATTAGAGGAATCGGTAATTATGACGCTGAAAAAGTGGCGGCGTTCTTTATCGGTGAAGATTTTGCCGAGGCTGCGGGCGGAATGGAAGTGACAGGCGGCAGCCTTGAGTATAACAGACAAAGCCATTATGCAGAGTTAAATGATCGTATTGTTGTATACGATAAAGCCGGGGAGCCGATCACCAAGGATAATTACACGCTTCATTATTATACGAGTCCTGATTATAAAACAGAGATAACGGCTGAAGGTAATGCGCTGTTTATTAATGCGGGAACCATTTATGTCCGGGCAGAGGGCGCGAGAGGATATTACGGAAACTTTACAGGAACATGTACGATTCAGAAGAAGAGTATAGAGGGAATGAATGCCGAGGTTTTCGGAACATTTGTTTACACAGGAAATGCAATTGAATTGGCAATTGTTCAGGATGCGAGTTCACAGGGAATAAGGCTGAGCGATCAGACTTATACTTTGAAAGCTACCGAAGTTGAGATTCGTGCAAACAGTTATGTGAATAACCGTAGTGCCGGAACAGCCTCGGTTACACTCGACGGTAAGGGAAATTATACGGGAAGCAAGACGGTAAACTTTACCATACAGCAGAGAAGTTTGAATAGCCTGAGTAATCTGCGGGTTTCTGTGCCGGAGGCCACATATACAAGTCAAAGACAGACGCCGACGGTAACGGTTACATTTGGAGATGCGAATATTGCATTGACAGAGGGAACGGATTTCAGTCTGGATTATTTTACGGATGCGTCTTATGGCGGAGCGGCGGCGGATGAAAATCTTACAGATGCAGGCAGAGTGTATGTAAGAATAACGGGTATCGGTAACTATAAAGATGTTCTTGATATGAACAACGCGGCCGGAACGAATGTTTTTGTGATAAATCCAAGAGACATCACAGCAACGAATGTAGATATTGCAGGCCTTCGGTTTACGTATAGTGCAGTGCCGACGAATTCCAAGATACCGGAATATAATGTACGTTATGAATATACGCCGGGAAGCAATTTCGAGTTGGAAAAGAACCGCGATTATATTTGTACGCAGGAACAGAGCGGTACGACGATTCCTTACAAAATCGGGGCACAGCAGATTGATATTGTCGGACAGGGTAACTTTAAAGGAAGAAAGACAATCACGTATTACTATCTCGGTAATATGGATAACGCTGCAAAAGAGATAGAGGTTAGAGGAATTGAAGAGTCATATGCCTATAAGGCTAATACGGCAATTACATGCAGTAATCTTTCGGTGTGGATAGCGGGCGGAAATGTGTTGTCTCCATCCTGCTATACGGTGGAATATGAGAATAACAAAACGGCAGGACTTGCAACGGTGAAAATTATCGGCAATACTGCCAGCTACTGGACCGGAACGTATGTACAGACCTTTAAGATTACAGGGTCGATAGCCGATGCAGAGATTACGATTCCGGATCAGATTTATACCGGAACGGCATATACGGCAGATACGTTACAGGATCTTAAAGTGGTTTGTGACGGTATGACCTTGACGAGAGGTGTGGATTATCAGGTCAAGGAGATGAAGAATGCGACGGATGCGGCGCTTTCTACCGACGGAGCTCGGGCGCCTTCGATTACGATAACGGGTGACGGAGAGTATTTTGCGGGAACAGCGGAAAAGACACAGACGTTCTCCATAAAATACGATATTACCAGTGAGAATCTTCAGGTCAGTGAGATTGCGGACAGAATCTATACCGGTTCGGCAATTGAGCCGGAGGTCACTGTAAATTATGTGACTAATACGGTAACGGGAGCGATTGCGACCTTGAAGGAGGGTAGGGATTACAGCCTGACTTATCGCAATAATATAGAAGTCGCGTCTGCAAACGATGCAAGAGGACCGCATGTAGTCATTACTGCATTGGAGAATGGCTTGCTGACAAGCGGGTATGTGATTGCTCCGTTTACCATTAAGAAGGTAAATATTGAGGAAGAAGAATATGGTTTCCATATTACGGGCTTAGAACCGGAGTATATGTACACCGGAAGAGACATACGTCCAGCGATTCAGATAGAAAATGCAGACGGAGACGTTCTGGATGCAAAGAATTATAAAGTTTCGTACAGCATGAATACAGCGAAGCCGATGGCGGGTACGATTGTTACGGTTAAGGCGGAGGGCCAGGGAAATTATTATGGAACGCTTACGGCGACTTTCCAGATTATCAAACGTGACATCTCGACACGTCTCGACAATGTCTCGGCATCCATTGAAGATCAGACATACAGCGGTATGCGGCTTACACCGGTATTTCGTGTGACGTTTGAGGACTATGACGGAAAAACACAGACCATGACTCAGGGTGTGGACTATGAGATTGTAGGCTATTACAATAACATGGATGCTGCGGAAGCAGGAGACGAATCATATGGAGTTCATGGATATGAAAATGGGCCATATGTACAGATCAAGGCTAAGACAGGAACGAGTATTGAGGGAACCAGAAATATACCGTTTACCATTTTGCCGAAAGACATGGATACGCTATATTATGAACCGGTGAAGAATCCTGTATATGAGACGGGACAGGAGAAGTATGATCCTGAGATTGTGGTAAAAATATTCTCAAATAGTGCGGAAGCGCTTCGGGAAGGAATAGATTATAATATCACATATGAGAATGATACAGAGGTTGCGGAATCAAACGGGGTGAACGGACCGCATATTATCGTGGAACCGGCGATGAATAACCAGAATCTCACCGGAAGCCATATGATTGAGTATAGCATTCTTCCAAAGAGTATTAATACCGAGAGTATGGATGTATTGCTTTCCGACGATGACCCGGCGAACAGGTTTGACTCCGAAAAGCTGAATTATCCAAGTATGGGTACCTACTATCCGAATGTAGTGGTAAGGGATAATCTGACGCAGGGATATATTAATTTGACGCCTGATATAGATTATACGGTAACATATGTAGATAATAATAAGGTGGGAACAGCATCGGTTGTCGTAACGGCACGGGGCAATTATACAGGTCAAAGAGTTGTAGAATTTACAATAGGAACCTTGTTTGACAGAGAACACGTTACCGTATGTGCAGGAAACAGCAGTATTACGGAGGTTCCGTCTGTAATTTATAACGGAACCAGTCAGATTCCAACGGATTTGAGTGTAAAGGCAAATGATACGGCGGAGCTTTTGACAGAGGGAGTAGATTATACGATTTCATATTATTTGGATGAAGCGTGCAAATATGCCGTACTTCCTGATAATATTGTAAATGCAGGTACCTATTATGTTTCTGTAAACGGTTTGACAAGCGCAGGTTATATCGGAAGCATTGTACTTCCATACACAATCAGACAGAAGAGTTTGAATGCGGCGGATGTTATACCGGATCCGATTGAGGACCAGAAGTTTGCAGGCGGAAATGTCCGTCCGGCGGTTACATTAAGAGATGAAGAGACAGGGCTTGTGATTCCGGCTGTGGCATATGATGTAACATATCGCGATAATAACAGTATTGGAGCAGCCTACGCAATTGTAACTGCAAATGAGAACGGCAATTATACGGGGCAGAGGGAAATCGGTTTCCGTATTGTAGAGCAGGAGATTGAAGCGGCAACGATATATGCGATACCGGATTATAATTATACCGGTGAGGAAATTAAGCCGTCACCAGCAATTTATTTTAATGGAACACGCCTTGAGGAAGGTACGGATTATGTTCTGACTTATGGAAATAATGTGAATGCCGGTAAGGCATGGATTATTATCCAGGGAAGAGGGAACTACAAATCAGTAAAAGAGATCAGCTTCAGAATCCGCGCTAGTCTTGAGGATGCGGTTGTAAGCGAAGTACCGAATCAGGCGTATACAGGAGAAGAGGTCAGACCGACAGTTACGGTAAGTTGTGGAGGCAATAAGTTGGTTGCAGGCGAAGATTATGTGATTACTTATTCCAATAATATAGAGGTGGGCGATGCTGCGATTATTATATCACCGTCAGAGGTGAATCCTTACTACACAAGTTCAAATGTAGTAGAGTTTGAGATCTGCAATAGCGTGGCATCTGCGATAGTAACAGGAATCCCTTCATCACAGACTTATACGGGCGCATTAATTTTGCCGGAGCCGCAGTTATATCTTGGCGGCAAGAAGCTGGTGAAAGGAAAAGATTATACAGTAAAATGGAATAATGCGGTTAACGTCGGAAATGCTTCCGTTGTCATAACAGGAATGGGAGAAACAAAATCACAAGAAGACGGAGTCCTTCGTGCGGCAGGAAACAATAGTGGAGAGTATGTCGGAACGCGGACAATTGTTTACCGGATTATACCAAAGAGTATAGCAAGATGTACAGTAAGCAATATAGCAGATGTAGTTTATGATGGCATGAGCCATGCGCCGGCAATTGTTGTGAGAGACGGCAGTAAAGTATTGGCGGAGGGAACGGACTATACTGTTTCATACACCGGCAATATCAATATCGGAACAGGTTTTGCAATTGTAACCGGAATCGGCAATTATTCCGGTACGTCTGTTCAGAAGTTTTCTGTTATATCGGCACCGATTACAGGACTTCGTACTACTTCTGTAAAGGCGACCTCCGTGAAGTTAAGCTGGACGAAAAAGAATAACGTAACGGGATATGAGGTGTATACAAACAACAGCCGGAAACGTATTGCGCAGACGAAAAAGACCAGTGTTACTATCAAGAATCTAAAAGCCGGAAAGACGTATACGTATAAAGTAAGAACTTATACAAAAATCGGAACAAGGACTTATTTTGGAGATTTTGTAAAAATTACCTTTGCTACGAAGCCAAAGTCGCCAAGTGTAACAGTGAGTTCTTCGGCGAAGAAGACAGTGAAGTTGAGCTGGAATAAGATAAGCGGAGCAAGTGGCTATGAAATTTATGCATCGACGACGAAGAAGGGTTCTTATAAAAAAGTGGCGATTATTCTGAAAGGAAGTGTTGTCAACTATACGAATAAAGGACTTTCCAGTGGAAAAACATATTATTATAAAGTGCGTGCATACCGCAACGTAGGCAACGGGAAAGTATACAGTAATTATTCTGCTGCTCAGTCTGTGAAGGTGCGATAAGAAATATTAAAAATAAGGCAGATGAATCATAAGTATGGGAGAAAAACATTACAAGCTGGGAAATTATGAATTCGATACCTTACGAGAATATAGGCAGGCTCAGGAGGATTTAAAAAAAATCAAGTATATAACGGATGAGCTGGATATTTACGATCCGGAAGTAGCTCTCCGTTTATATAACCTGATGCGAAGCAAGAAAATAAAATTTAAGAGCGAGGTGGGGAAGTCCTTCTTCTGGTGTATATCTGACATTGTGGCAGACAATTCCAAACATGTCATAGGCAGACAGGGCGGAAGAACAGAAGAAGCGATGGAACCGCTGATGGAAACGAACTGGCAGAAAGTTTTGGGTATTGCCTGCATCGCCATTGCCGTTATATGTTTTGCTTATTATGCGGTTTCTGAGTGGCAGGATTATCGTTCGGCCAAGAAGCTTGAAAATCTCCAACAGATGACGGACGTCAATAATATGATATATTTTAATGCGGAAGATACGGAGACGGAGATACCGTTTGTCAGGCCGGAGATTGCCTCGGATGACGAGATAGAGCCTCCGCCGATACTTGAAGAGTATGCCGCGAAGCATAAAGAGAATCCGGAAATGATTGGCTGGCTGAAGATTGAAGGAACACAGATTGATTATCCGGTTATGCAGTCAGAGATGGATCAGTATGATTATTATTTGCAGCACGCATTTGATAAAACAGAGGACAGTAACGGAACACTGTTCGTAGATGCCAGAAACAACATTATAAACCGTGATACCAACATAATTATCTATGGACATAATATGAAAAGCGGAATGATGTTCGGAAGCCTGAAAAAATATCAGGATAAAGATTTTCTGAAGGAACACTCGACAATCCAGTTCGATACGATATATGAAAAGGGAACTTATCAGATTATCGGCGTATGTCTGGCGAAAGTAAAATATCAGGATGAAGATGGTTTTCGTTATTACAATTTTTTGAGAGCGAAAAATGAGACAGAGTTTACGGATTATTTGGTGAATATTCAGCAGCTAGAAGTGTTTGAGCAGGCATTGGACGCTTCTTTTGGAGATCAATTATTAACATTATCTACTTGTAATAACTATATAGAAGATGGTAGAATGTTTATAGTAGCTAAAAAAATTTAACCAGGATCGGGAGAGATGGCCATGAGAAAAACAAGAAGAGTATTGGCATGGCTTGCAGTATTCTGTATGATATTTACAATGCATCAGAATACAGTTGTAAGTTATGCGACGGAAGCGCCGGCAGAGCAGCCGGCAGTTGATGAAGCGGCAGCCAATGGATTTTCCATTGACAATACAGGAACATTGGTAGGTTACAGCGGTGTAGGCGGAGATGTAGTGATTCCGTCCACAGTAACGTCAATTGCAGCCAATGCGTTTGCGGGAAATACGTCTATTACGAGTGTGACAATTCCGGCAAGTGTGGCGCTTTTCGGAAGCGGAATTTTCGCGAACTGTACAAGTTTGACAACAGTGACGATACAGGGAAATATTTCCTCAATTCCGACACAGACATTTTATAACTGTGCAAATTTAAGAAACGTGTATGTACCGGCAAGTGTGACGGCGATTGGGTCGGAGGCGTTTGCGGAATGTGTCAGCTTATCGGGAATTACCCTTCCGGGCGGAGTGGCAACGATTGCTGACAGAGCGTTTTATGATTGTGCGAGTTTAAGCGGGGTGTCTATTCCGGCAACGGTTTCTTCCATTGGAAGTAATGCATTTGCGGGTTGTGTGAATATGACGTCATATAGTGTAGACGGTTCCAACGGGTATTACGCATCAAGCGGCGGATGCTTATATAACAAGACAATGACGAAGCTGTTAAGCTGTCCGGAGGGACGTTCCAGTGTGACAATTGCAGACGGAACAAAAATAATTGGAAGTAATGCATTTGCGAATTGTAAGGCAATTCGTTCCCTAGTATTGCCGAACAGTGTGACAACAATTGAAAGCAATGCATTTGCGGGCAGCGGTATCCGCGATATTACCATAATGGCAGGCGTTACCTCCATCGGCTCACAGGGTAGTTGGACGGCAGATATCATTTATGGTGAAGCAAATTCCGCAGCGCAGACATATGCGAACAGTAACAGTATTGTTTTCCAGGCGTTGAGCTCTTCGACACCGCCGCAGGATACAGAGGATCCGGGCGAGGGCAATACGGAAGGCGGTGGAGGTAATAAGAAGCCAAATGGTGGCGGAACAACTCCGGGCTCTACGGGAGGAGACGGCACAGGAACAACTCCGAATGGTAACGAAGGAAGTACGGGCGGCAGTGCAGGAAGCGGTCAGGCAACCACAACGGTACGAGGGGGAACAACTGTCGCGGCATCTTCGGTGTCTCATGAAAAGGATACCACGCCAAAGACAGGTGACGGTATAAATCCGGTATTCTTTTTCTGTCTCGCATTTATGCTGGTAGGTGTAAGCTTACTTGCAGTAGGAAAAAGAAGAGCATTGCAGCGGAGAAGATAATTATATAAAGCGGATACTTTCGGTTTGGTTAGATAAAGATACCGAAGACAGATGCTTGAGAGATATCAGGTATTTGTCTTCGGTATTTTATATTATTAGGAAAGGTTTATCACGGAATATTTAGATTTAAATTGGTATTAAAAAGTGTTAGAATTGTAAAAGATAAAAGGAGGAAAAATTAATGAAAAATCCAAAGCTTTTTAAACCAATTTTGACATATTCATTAGTCGTTGCGTTAACTGCTTCTGAATATATGCCTGCTTTTGCCACGGAGATGTATGATACGGAAAATGGAGCAGATGAAGTAGTGGAAGTTATACAGGAGACGGCGAAAGAGAATGTGATTTTGGAAGAGGACGCAGTGCCTTCGCTTGGAGCGCAGGGGTTGCCGACGATTACACAGCCGACAATAAGTGCGGAATGGAATAATGGGGAATGGGTTCTTTTTGATCTCAATTACAGTGGAACGGATTATGAGGCGTGTGAATTGTCCGTAACGGTTTCGGGGACAGGATCTGTGGTATATGCAGCTTCATATTATGACCCGGATTATTCGATTGACAGTGAAAATTTTTATGACAGTAAAACCGGAAAATATAATTTGGCAGAGAATGTGACATACACGTTTGCTTTAACACCGTTTGAGTACAGAAATGTTTATGATGAGGAAGCAGAAGAGTACTATAATGAGAAGGTGTATGGTGCGGTGAAGACCGTCAGATGGACGGCACCGGCAATAGAGGCGGTATCGTCGCTTGCGGTGAAAGAGATGACGCCGAGTGGATTTGTATTTTCACACAGTGCGGTTTCGGCGGAGTCGTCCGTACGCTATCAGTATTCTAAGAGCGCAACGTTTGACGAGAAGGCTGCGGATGTAAATTCTACATATTCCAATACGCTATATTACAGTAATTTGGAGCCGGGAGAAAAATATTATATCAGAGCGTATGTATACCGCTATGGAATGATGGGAAAATTTTCTAACGTGGTCTCGGTTACAGCCCCGGTTGCGGAGGCGGATATTGATAAAACGGAGATTGGAAATACGAGTGTTACCCTGACATTAGATGCGGGTTATGGCGAATATACAGGGTTTCAGATTTACCGTAAGACGGGGAGCGGTTCCTATAAGAAGCTGACGACAACTACGGATAGTAAGTATGCCGACACAGGCTTAAAGAAAGATACAAAATATACATATAAAGTACGCGCATACTACTACAATGTGGATACAAAGAAGACAACTTACGGCGACTATGCGTATAAGAGTGTAGTGACGGGCGGAGCTGCGCTGAATCTGAAAGCGGAGCCGTCCGGAAAAACGTCTGTTAAGCTGACCTGGAATAAGGTGTCGGCTGCTTCCGGTTATGACGTATACAGATATACGGGGACATCAACGAGCAGCACGTACAAATCCGGTGTAAATAATAATTTCAGTAAGTATGAGTTGATTAAGTCACTGGGAAAGAGTAAGAAGTCTTTTACCAACAAAAAGCTTACCGCCGGAGAGTCTTACACGTATCTTGTAAAGGCATATAAACTTGTAAAGGGCAAGAAAGTATATTTTACAGAGGCGTCTGCTTCCGTAACTACAAAATTCAGTTTTTCAACAAGTGTTAATGTCTATAAAACAGTACAGAATACCAAGAACGGTACGATGAAAATTACATGGAAACGGATTCCTCAGGCAAGCGGATATCTGATTGAAAAGAAAGATTCGGCAACGGGTAACTGGGTGACGCAGGCCAAGATCACAAAAGCCAAGACAACTTCCTATACTCTGCCGGCATCACCGCTTGGCAAGACGATTGAATATAGAATTCGGGCATATAAAGGCAGTAAATATTCCGGTTCGGCAACAGTATATGTGGAAGGATGTCTTGCAACGGTAACAGGCGTGTCAGCGAAGGCAACGGCAAATGGCGTAACAGTTTCCTGGAAACCGGTAGCCGGAGCTTCATTTTACAGAGTATACCGGACGACAGATTCGGCAACAATGTACGATGCAGACATAAAAGCATATAGTTATTCCAATTCTTCAAGCGTGGAGCCAATGGTATTTAAGGTGGCCAGCATAACGGACAACTATTATTATACATTGGGAAGCGGCACAGCGAAGATGGCGCAGGATTATGAAGCGGCCGATAAGCTTTTATATCACCGTCAGGGATTCTCCTATGCATATAGTGATGATGCTATTGTGGGAACATCTGTGGTTGATTATGCATATTCATATCACAGACCTGTATGGGAGGCAAACGGACTAGCCACAAGCGAAGAGGTTACAAGCTACGGACCAAAGAGTGGCGTGAAGTATTATTATTATGTAATTGCGTATAGTGATCAGAAGGATGCAACGGGTTCCTACACCATTGCGTCAAGCTATGGTTCCAGCAAAGCCGCTTCCGTATCTATGGCAGGTTCCGTTGCGTTAAAAGCGCCGACGGTATCTGTAAAGGCCGGTTCTAAGAGCGCAACGCTTACCATCAAAAAGGTTACCGGAGCAAAAGAGTACGCGATCTACCGCGCAACGTCGAAAAAGGGATCGTATGAATTTGTCGCTACAACAACAAAGACAAAATATAAGGACAGCAAGCTTGCTTCAAAGAAAACATATTATTATAAAGTAAAAGCAGTTGCGCAAAACAGTTTAGGCGCGGATACCTATTCCGTATTCTCAAAAGTAAAAAAAGTAAAAGCGAAATAATAAGAAAATATTATGCGCCTTGGCGCAACAGAGTGTTCAAGTTCCATGAGTAAGGGACTTGAACACTTTTTCTTGACAAAAATAGGAAAACCGAATATACTTTGATAAGCAAATTGTTTGACAGGCAAACAATTTGCCCGAAAATCAATTATCAAACAATTAAAAGGAGATTATTATTATGTTAGAAAAAATGAAAGAAATTATCACAGAGCAGCTGAATCTGGATGGCGTGGAGATTACGGAGGATTCTAATTTTAAGGATGATCTTGGCGCAGATTCCCTTGACTTATTTGAGCTTGTAATGAGTCTGGAGGAGGAGTTTGGCGTAGAAATCCCGTCTGAGGATCTGGAGAAAATCGCGACTGTAGGCGATGTCATGAATTATTTAAAGGATAAAGGTGTGGAAGTATAAATCTGCGTGGCAATATGGCTGGAAAAGAGGTAAATTCCATGAATACAAGAATAACGGAGCTGCTTGGAATAGAGTATCCTGTCATTCAGGGCGGCATGGCATGGGTAGCAGAGCATCAGCTGGCAGCGGCAGTAAGTAATGCCGGAGGACTTGGTTTAATTGGCGCAGCGAGTGCACCGCCGGAAGTTGTAAGAGAAGAGATCCAAAAAGCGAAGGAGCTTACGGATAAGCCGTTTGGCGTAAATGTTATGCTGTTGAATCCCAACGCCGAGGAAGTGGCAAAGGTAGTCGTAGAAGAGGGCGTAAAGGTCGTAACTACCGGGGCCGGAAGCCCTGCAAAATTCATGCCGATGTGGAAAGAAGCCGGTGTGAAGGTGATTCCGGTTGTTGCAAGTGTCGCAATGGCGAAGATGATGCAGAAGGGCGGCGCGGATGCCGTAGTAGCTGAAGGAATGGAGTCGGGCGGACATATCGGTTCCGCTACTACGATGACGCTTGTGCCTCAGATTGTGGATGCCGTTTCCATCCCGGTGATTGCAGCCGGGGGAATTGCAGACGGAAGAGGCTACGCAGCGGCGATGATGCTGGGCGCTTCTGCCGTTCAGATGGGAACGCGTTTTGTCGTTGCGAAAGAATCCATTGTCCATGAGAATTACAAACAGAAGTTGATAAAGGCAAAGGATATTGATTCGGAGGTGACGGGAATGAGTACCGGCCATCCGATTCGGGTACTCCGCAATAAGATGACAAGAGAATATTTGAAAATGGAGCAGGCGGGAGCCTCCTTCGAGGAGCTGGAGCTGCTGACCCTGGGTTCTTTGAGAAAAGCCGTTATGGAAGGCGATGTCGTAAACGGAAGCGTTATGGCCGGACAGATTGCCGGACTTATCAGTAAAGAGGAAACTTGTGCAGAAATTATCCGTGATATAGTGGAGAACGGCGAGAAGCTGCTGCATGGCGTAAACTAGCCAAGGTGCAGGACAGGAGGAAGATATGAGTAAGACAGTATTTATGTTCCCGGGGCAGGGAGCACAGTACATAGGAATGGGAAAAGACTTCTACGATAATATTGAGGTCTGTAAAAAGATTTTCGAAATAGCATCCGAAGTGACGGGATTAGACATTCCAAAGCTTTGTTTTGAGGAAAATGATCAGATAAATGTTACGGAATATACCCAGATCGCAATGCTGACGGTAGAGGCAGCGATTTTTGAGGCATTGGAAGTAAGCGGAAAGAAACCACAGGCGACAGCCGGCTTGAGTCTTGGTGAGTATGGAGCGCTGATTGCTTCTAAGGTAATGGAACCGCAGGAGGCATTTAAGGTGGTAAGACAGCGCGGGATCTTTATGCAGGAGGCGGTGCCGACAGGCGGAGCAATGTCGGCCGTTTTGGGATTGGATGTGTCTGTGATTGAAGAAATTTGTGAAAAAACTAAGGGAATTGTTTCTATTGCAAATTATAATTGTCCGGGACAGATTGTAATTACCGGAGAAGAGGCGGCTGTCGCGGCGGCCGGAGAAGCCTGTAAGAAAGCCGGCGCAAAGAGAGCTGTACCGCTTAAAGTAAGCGGTCCGTTTCATTCACAGATGCTCAAGGGAGCCGGAGAAAAGCTGGGAAGAGTCTTAGAGGATGCGAAAGTAAACGAATTTGCGATTCCGTATGTGTCAAATGTAACGGCAGATTATGTAGTAGAAGCAAAGGATGTTAAGCCGCTTTTGATACGTCAGGTGTCTTCCTCCGTCCGCTGGCAGCAGAGTATAGAGCGCCTTTTGGCAGACGGGTATGACGAATTTGTAGAAATAGGTCCGGGGCGTACGTTAAGCGGATTTATGCGAAAAATAAACAGAGATGTAAAAACGGTAAATATCGAAAAGCTGGAGGATTTTAAAAACTATGTTGGAGAATAAGGTCGCTCTGGTGACAGGCGCAAGCCGGGGGATCGGAAAAGAGATTGCGCTTTCCCTTGCGCGTGAGGGCGCATTTGTGATTGTAAACTATAACGGTTCCAAAGAACGGGCTGAGGAAGTCGTACGGGAAATTGAAGAGATGGGGCAAAAAGGGGTCAGCTACCAGTGTGACGTGGCTGACAATGGCGCATGTGAAGAAATGGTAAAGGATTTGATAAAAGAATACGGACATGTGGATATCCTTGTAAACAATGCCGGAATCACAAGGGATAATCTTGTTATGAAAATGTCAGAAGCGGAATTTGACGAAGTGCTTGCGACTAATTTAAAGGGAACATTTCACACAATCCGTCATCTTTCACGCTATTTTCTAAAACAGCGCGCCGGAAAGATTATCAATATTTCGTCTGTATCAGGAATTATGGGTAATGCAGGGCAGGCAAATTACAGTGCTTCAAAGGCGGGAGTGATAGGTCTGACAAAGAGCGTTGCGCGTGAGCTCGCTTCAAGAGGCATCAATGTCAACGCTGTCGCTCCGGGAATGGTGGATACCGAGATGACAGAGGTACTTTCCGAGGCAGTGAAGGAGCAGATGCTTTGCAGTATTCCGTTAAAAAAGATGGGAAGCACAAAAAATATTGCGGATGCCGTGGTATTTCTGGCATCCGATAAATCAGATTATATTACAGGACAGGTGCTTGTCGTAGACGGTGGCATGACGATGTAATCTCAGGCGGCAGATTGTCCATTACTGAGCACGGAGTGAGCAGTAACGATTGTCCAAAATGACAGAGATCCGGAAAGATTTTGGAGGAAAGGGAATAGGTCATGAGCAGAAGAGTTGTAGTTACAGGAATGGGAGCGGTTACTCCAATCGGAAACAGCGTAGAGGAATTTTGGAAAAGTGTTGCCGAGAAAAAGATCGGATTTGCAGAAATTACACATTTTGATTCCTCTGATTATAAATGCCATGTGGCGGCAGAGGTAAAAAATTTTGATCCGAAGGAGTATATGGATTTTCGTTCGGCAAAGCGGATGGAGCTGTTCTGTCAGTACGCTGTGGCGGCGACCAAAGAGGCGTTAGCGGATGCGAAAATTGATATGGAAAAGGAAGATCCATACCTTGTGGGAACTTCCGTTAGTTCCGGAATCGGAAGTCTTCAGGCGATGGAGAGAGAACATTCAAGGCTTCTTGAGAAAGGACCGGGGAGAGTAGGACCGATGTTTGTGCCGATGATGATATCAAACATGGCGGCGGGTAACATTGCCATTCAGTTCGGCTTAAAGGGAAAAAGTATCAACGTGGTGACAGCATGTGCGTCCGGAACAAACGCAATCGGAGAGGCGTTTCGTACAATTCAATATGGGGATGCGGATATTATGGTTGCAGGCGGAACGGAAGGGTGTATTACGCCTGTCGGAGTCGCCGGCTTTACGGCGCTTACGGCGCTTTCCACTGAGACGGATCCGACAAAGGCATCTCTGCCGTTTGACAAAAACCGCAGCGGTTTTGTGATGGGCGAGGGCGCCGGGGTTGTTATTTTGGAGGAGTTGGAGCACGCGAAAAAGAGAGGCGCAAAAATCTATGCTGAGGTAGTAGGATACGGATGTACTTCCGATGCATATCATATTACATCTCCGGCGGAGGACGGATCGGGTGCGGCAAAGGCGATGACAAACGCGATAGAGGACGCGGGTGTAGCACCGGAGCAGATTGATTACATCAATGCGCATGGAACGGCGACGCACCACAATGATTTGTTTGAGACGAGAGCGATTAAGCTGGCATTTGGGGAACATGCGAAAGAAATAAAGATCAACTCCACAAAGTCAATGATCGGACATTTGCTCGGCGCTGCAGGCGCTGTTGAATTTATCACCTGTGTCAAGGAGATTGAGGAAAAATATCTTCATGCGACGGTTGGATATACTACAAAAGACGAGGAGCTTGATTTGGACTACTGTAAAGATGCAGTAAATATGGATGTGCGTTATGCGCTCAGTAATTCACTTGGATTTGGCGGTCATAATGCAAGTATCTTAGTCAAAAAGTATGAAGATTAGAGGTGAAAATCATGTCCTTATTATCCGCAAAGGAAATCATGGAAATTATTCCGCACAGGCAGCCTTTTATGCTTTTGGATACCATTGAGGAAATGGAGCCGGGTGTGCGCGCTGTCGGAAAGAAGTGCGTCAGTTATAATGAGCTTTATTTTGCAGGTCATTTTCCGGGAGAACCGGTTATGCCGGGCGTACTTATTATTGAAGCGCTTGCTCAAACCGGGGCGGTGGCGATTTTATCGCTGCCGGAGAATCGGGGAAAGACGGCATACTTTGCCGGGATTAATTCTGCTAAATTTAAGCAGAAGGTAGCGCCGGGCGATGTGCTGACATTAGAAACCGAAATTGTCAAAATGAAAGGACCAATCGGGATCGGAAAGGCAAAGGCAACCGTGGACGGCAAGATTGCAGCGACAGCGGAGCTTGTATTTGCGATTGGAAAAGGTGAGTAAAATGGGATTGAAAATCATCGATAAGATAAGGGATGGAAAAAAGGAAGAGGCTGCTGTGGAGGAAGTCAGGCAGATTGTCTGTAAATCCTGTGGAAAAACTTTGGATCGGGCCGAAGTAGTCCGCAATAAATATGTATGCTATGAGTGTAATTATTATTTTCGCGTAAAGACCAAAAACAGGATTAAGATGGTGGTTGACCCGCAGAGTTTTACGCCGTGGCTTGATGATTTGGAGAGTAAGAATCCGCTGGACTTTCCGGATTATGATGAGAAACTGGCAGCAGTGAGGGAAAAGACCGGTTTGCATGAGGGCGTTACGGTCGGAAAAGGAAAGATTTACGGTGAGGATGCCGTTATCGGTGTCTGCGATGCGAGATTTTTAATGGGCAGTATGGGCCATGTGGTCGGTGAAAAAATAGCAGCGGCCGTGGAGCGCGCAACAGAAGAGAAACTGCCGGTAATTTTATTTTGTTGTTCCGGCGGCGCAAGAATGCAGGAAGGAATAATCTCTTTGATGCAGATGGCGAAGACTTCCGCAGCTCTGAAGCGTCATTCGGATGCAGGGCTTTTATATGTTTCGGTATTGACAGATCCGACAACAGGCGGTGTGACGGCAAGCTTTGCGATGCTGGGCGATATTATTTTGGCGGAGCCAAGAGCTTTGATCGGATTTGCGGGTCCAAGAGTTATTGAGCAGACAATCGGACAAAAGCTTCCGGAAGGATTTCAGCGTGCGGAGTTTCAGCTGGAGCACGGATTTGTGGATGCAATTGTAGAGCGCGCGGATTTAAAGAAGACATTGTTTGAGATCTTAAAGCTTCACCGCCTTTCGGCAATGGAGGGTTATGCAAACTTTGAACCGGCGACAGAAACGGACGGCAGGCCGACGGAGCTGATGCGTGAGCGCGCGGCAAAAAGCGCAGCGCTGGAGGCTTGGGATAAAGTAAAGCTGGCAAGATCCGTTGACCGCCTTTCAGCCGAGGATTACGTCGGAGAGATTTTTGAGAAATTTATGGAGCTGCACGGGGACAGACAGTTTAGGGATGATCCTGCCATTGTGGGTGGAATTGCGTATCTGGACGGACAGCCGGTTACGGTAATCGGCGTGCAGAAGGGGAAAGACATGAAGGATTGTATGCGTCATAATTATGGAATGCCGTCCCCGGAAGGATACAGAAAGGCGCTCCGTTTAATGAAGCAGGCAGAAAAGTTCCATCGTCCGGTTATTACATTTGTCAATACCTCCGGTGCATTTTGTGGAATGGAAGCAGAGGAGCGCGGTCAGGGAGAAGCGATTGCCCGCAATCTGTATGAGATGTCGGCATTGAAAACTCCGATACTTACATTGATGATCGGAGAAGGCGGCAGCGGCGGTGCGCTTGCGCTTGCAGTCGGAAATGAAGTTTGGATGATGGAAAATGCGACATATTCGGTGCTTTCGCCGGAAGGCTTTGCTTCTATTTTATGGAAAGACGGAAAACGTGCGAAGGAGGCATCCGGGATCATGAAAATAACGGCACAGGATTTGCAGGAGCTGGGTGTGGTAGAGCGCATTATTCCGGAGTACGGAAAGGCGGATGACAAGGCGTTGTCCTCAATTGCAAATTATATGAGAAAATATATGCGCGAATTTTTGGAGCGTGAAAATAAGAAGAGCGGAGATGAGCTGGCACAGGAGAGATACATGAGATTCCGCAGTTTTTAAAAGGAGTATATGATGACAGGCAGAATATGTGGAACCGGAAGTGCACTTCCTCATTTTCGGGTAACAAATGATGATTTAAGTAAGATTATGGATACCTCGGATGAGTGGATTAAAAGCAGAACCGGAATTGAAACAAGATATCTTGCAACAGAAGAAACGACAACTAGCCTTGCTGTGGAAGCGGCAAGGCAGGCGCTTGAAAATGCCGGGGTGGAAGCGGCAGAGCTTGATACCATCATTGCGGCAACCGTTACGCCTGACAAATTATTCCCGACGCTTTCCTGTGAGATACAAAACGCTCTTGGGGCGGTAAATGCCACGGCGTTTGATATCAGTGCAGGATGCTCCGGATTTTTGTTTGCGCTAAATACAGTGCAGGCATACATAGAGAGCGGATGCTGTAAGAAAGCGTTGATTCTTGGTGCAGAGGTGCTTTCAAAAATTATGGACTGGGAGGACCGTTCTACCTGTGTACTATTTGGTGACGGCGCCGGCGCAGCGGTGATTTGCGCTGACGAAACGGGGATTCTAAAATGTGTACAGAGATCTGACGGTACGAAGGGCATGGCGCTGCACTGTTATAACCGTCCGGTCAATAATCCGTATAAGAAAAATCCGGTGGATTTGGATTATACCCATATGAACGGCCAGGAGGTCTATAAGTTTGCGGTGCGTACCGTGCCAAAGACAATCAGTGAAATCCTGGGGTCCGTTGGCGTGACGCCGGATGAGATCTCCCTTTTTATATTGCATCAGGCAAATATAAGAATCATTGAGTCCGTGGCTAAGCGCTTAAATCAGCCGATGGAAAAATTCCCTTTGAATCTGACCGAGTGCGGAAATATTTCGGCCGCGAGTGTGCCGACATTGCTTGATAAGGTGAATCGCCGCGGTTTGATAAAAAAAGGTGATAAGATTGTGTTGGCAGGATTTGGCGCAGGGCTTACCTGGGGTGCGGCCGTATTGACCTGGTAGAGGAGTGATGTAATGGATGCAGAAAAAATCCTGAATACAGATAAGACATTAAACGATATATTGGTTAATTTATTTAATGATCTTATGGAAATAGAGAATAAATGCCTGATAACCGGAGAATTCTGCAATATATCCAACAACGATATGCACGTGATTGAGGCTGTAGGCATAGAAGAACCAAGAAGTATGTCAGAGGTTGCCAAGAGACTGAACATTACTACGGGAACCTTGACAAAAAGTGTAAATGCACTTGTGCGGAAAAAGTATGTACAAAGAGAGCGCAGCGAGGAAGATAAGAGGGTAGTGCGTCTGTCGCTGACAGATGCCGGGGTTCGCGCTTATGAGCATCATGCGCGTTTTCATAAAAACATGATTGAGGACATAAAACAGCAGCTAAATGAGGGCGAAACAAGAATTTTAATTGCCACTTTGGGCAAGCTGGTTGCTTATTTTCAGGAAAAATACAAAGAGTATCTGGAAGGCAGGCGTTAGGCGTTCATCTGTTATTGTTTCTTGTAGCACAAAATAAGTGGGAAAACTGAATTTTATAAGTATAAAACTTGCAAAAATGTATAAAAAACGACTTTGATTATTATGAAAATATTCTAAATTTGAAAAAAATATTGTAAAAACTTGCAAGACATTATACAATATAAATGTTGATGTATAGTAACAGTTAAGCCTTACGTCTTCACCGTTACGGAATACGCCCATTTAAAGTTTGTCAACGCCAAAGGGGCGGATTCCCTCTTGGCAAAATATATGCGTTCTTGCGGACTTTGCAGCCCGTGCAAAGTCCTGGGCTGAACTGTTACGATGTATATTTTATAAAAGGAGATAGATGAATCATGAGTTACGTTGATGAAGTGCTTGAAAGAGTAAAAACCAAAAACGCATCTGAGCCGGAGTTTTTGCAGGCAGCAGAGGAAGTGTTAGAGTCCTTAAAGCCGGTTATTGAAGCAAATGAGGAGCTGTATCGCAGAGAAGCTTTGCTTGAGAGAATTACAGAGCCGGACAGACAGTTCAAATTCCGTGTGCCTTGGGTAGACGACAAGGGACAGGTACAGGTAAATACCGGTTACAGAGTACAGTTCAATAATGCGATTGGACCGTACAAGGGGGGATTACGTCTGCATCCGTCTGTAAATCTTGGAATTATTAAGTTCCTGGGATTTGAGCAGATCTTTAAAAATTCCCTCACAGGACTTCCGATCGGCGGCGGAAAGGGCGGTTCTGATTTCGATCCGAAGGGCAAATCTGACAGAGAGATTATGGCATTTTGCCAGAGCTTTATGACAGAGCTTTGCAAATACATCGGTGCGGATGTTGACGTTCCGGCGGGAGATATCGGTACAGGCGCAAGAGAGATCGGTTATATGTTCGGTCAATATAAGAAAATTCGCGGAACATATGAAGGAGTGTTGACAGGAAAAGGCTTAAGCTACGGCGGGTCTTTGGCTCGTACAGAAGCAACCGGCTATGGTCTGTTATATATCACAGAGGAATTAATGAAGTGCCATGATATGGATATGAAGGATAAGATTTGTGTTGTTTCCGGTTCCGGTAATGTGGCAATTTATGCGACAGAGAAGGCGCAGCAGATGGGCGCTAAGGTCGTAACGGTATCTGATTCAACCGGATGGATCTACGATCCGGAAGGAATAGATCTTGCACTGTTAAAAGAGATCAAAGAGGTAAAACGTGCCCGTTTAACAGAGTATGCTGCGGCAAGACCAAGCGCAGAGTATCATGAGGGCCGCGGCGTATGGCAGATTAAGTGTGATATCGCACTGCCGTGTGCAACACAGAACGAGCTGTTGTTAGAGGATGCGAAGCAGTTGGTTGCAAACGGTGTGACTGCCGTGTGTGAGGGTGCAAACATGCCTACGACACTTGATGCAACAAAGTATCTGCAGGAGAACGGCGTACTCTTTATCTGTGGTAAGGCTGCAAATGCAGGCGGTGTTGCTACTTCGGCACTTGAGATGTCTCAGAACAGCGAGAGATTGAGCTGGACGTTTGAAGAGGTTGACTCTAAGCTGCAGCAGATTATGGTAAATATTTATCATAACATTGACGATGCTGCGAAGCGTTATGGTATGGAGGGCAACTATGTAGCAGGTGCGAACATAGCAGGTTTCGAGAAGGTTGCAGATGCTATGCTTGCGCAGGGTGTGTGCTAATAGCTTTTCGTGAATAAATTATGAAAAAGATCCCGTGAACGAGATGTTCGCGGGATTTTTAAATTTACGATTCGGGTGTCAAAAGGTTGTAAAAAAGTTTTTATTGGCAGTTTGCCCAAATACA
>CANOCV010000021.1 GCA_947564465.1 uncultured Roseburia sp.
CTGACCAAATACGGGCAAAATATTTTTATTTATTTGACCCCAACATCATCATCATAGGAAAGACCTTGTTGCTGTGAAGCAAATAAAATCTAAAAATCCCCGGAAACTCAAAAGAGTCTCCCGGGGATTTTGTAAACGATGTTCGTCAAAAGTATGAAAGAGCCATATAGAGCGTCTCTTACATTGCCTGGCGCTTTTCTTTTTCAAGATTTTTCTGTGCCGTAGAAAGCATAAGCTTAATACGGTTTAACTGGTTTACTTCGCTTGCACCCGGATCGTAGTCGATCGCTACGATATTGGAATCGGGATAGAGGTGGCGCAGCTTTTTGATGACGCCTTTTCCGACAATATGGTTTGGCAGGCAGGCAAACGGCTGCGCGCAGACAATATTGTTTGTGCCGGTGTGAATCAGCTCTAACATTTCTCCGGTCAAAAACCATCCCTCACCGGTCTGATTGCCCTGGGATACAATTTTATCCGCATATTTTGCAAGATGTTCAATTCTGGCAGGGGCGTCAAAATGCTTACTTTTTTCGAACTCGTCTCTTGCAGCGCTTCTGAGCCATTCAAAGAATCGGATTCCGAAATTGGAGTTTCTTGCGGATTTTTTGCTCATGCCAAGGTTTTCGGCTTTAAAGTTCTGGTTGTAGAAGCAGTAGAGCAGAAAATCTGTCAGGTCCGGCACAACGGCCTCTGCGCCCTCCGCTTCTAATAATTCCGCGAGATAATTGTTTGCGGCAGGGAGAAACTTTACAAGGATTTCCCCGACAATGCCGACACGCGGTTTTTTGACGTCAAGCATCGGAAGATTGTCGAAATCTCGGATAATTTCCCGGCACATTTTTTTAAATCTTCTGTGGGAAATCATGCGGTTTTTCGATAGAAACGCGATGACCTTTTCCTTCCATTTTTCGTGCAGCGCATTGGCCGAACCGGCAGTTTTTTCGTATGGGCGCGTGCGATAGAGGCAGCGCATAAAGATGTCGCCGAATATGAGTGCGTAAAGTCCCCTCTGCAGCAGCGGAATGGAGAGCTTAAAGCCCGGGTTTTTCTCAAGTCCGCTCAAGTTAATAGAGATCACCGGCACATCCTCATAGCCGGCTTTTTCCAGTGCACGGCGAATAAATCCTATATAATTGGAAGCACGGCAGCCGCCTCCCGTCTGAGAGATTAAAACGGCTGTTTTTTTCATGTCGTATTTCCCGGATAAAACGGCGCTCATAATCTGACCGACCACCATCAGGGAAGGGTAGCAGGCGTCGTTGTTGACGTATTTTAAGCCTACATCCACGGAATCCCTGTTGTCGTTGCCTAAAACGACAAGGTGATAGCCTGAGGCGTTAAATGCCGGCTCTAACAGCTCAAAGTGCAGCGGCGACATCTGCGGACAGAGTATCGTATAATTTTTCCGCATTTCCTTCGTAAATACTACGCGGTTATGGGCTGAAGGTACAATCGTACGTTTTTCATGCTGCTTTTCCTTAACTCTTATGGCGGAGAGCAGAGAGCGGATTCGGATTCTTGCCGCGCCGAGATTGTTTACCTCGTCAATTTTCAGGCAGGTATAGATTTTCCCCGATTTCGTTAAAATGTCATTCACACAGTCAGTCGTGACGGCGTCTAAGCCGCAGCCGAACGAGTTTAGCTGAATAAGATCAAGATCATCCCTCGTTTTGACATAATTTGCGGCCGCATACAGGCGGGAATGGTACATCCACTGATCCATAACGATAAGAGGACGGTCTACCTCGTGCAAATGGGAAATGGAATCCTCCGTCAAAACAGCAATTCCGTAGGAAGTAATCAATTCCGGAATGCCGTGGTTGATTTCGGGATCAATATGGTACGGACGTCCTGCAAGGACAATTCCGCGCATATGGTTTTCTTCCATAAAGTGAAGGACTTCCTCGCCTTTTTGTTTGATATCTTCCCTGGTATCGGCAAGTTCCCTCCATCCCGCAAGCGCGGCCTCCCTGATTTCGTTCTCCGGGATCTGAAACTCTTCCGTAAAGGTTTTGACGAGCTGACTTGTCAGAGCTTCTGCATCGGTAAATGACATAAACGGATTCAAAAAGCGTACCTGTCCCGAGGTGATCTCATCTACATTATTTTTGATATTTTCCGCGTAAGAGGTTACGATCGGACAGTTGTAGTGATTGTTGGAATCCGGAAATTCATTTCTCTCATATGGAATACATGGATAGAAGATGAAGTCCACATTCTGTTTAATCAGCCATGAGACATGTCCGTGCGCAAGCTTTGCAGGGTAGCATTCCGACTCGCTTGGAATACTGTCGATGCCGAGCTCATAAATTTTGCGGGTAGACTGCGGTGACAGGACAACCCGGAATTTTAACGCTTTAAAAAATACTGCCCAAAACGGATAGTTTTCGTACATATTTAATACCCGCGGAATACCGACAGTGCCCCTTTTGGCATTTTCGGCCGACAGCGGTTCGTAGTCAAACATCCTGTTGTTTTTGTATTCGAAAAGATTTGGTATATTATTTTTGTTTTTCACTTTTCCGAGTCCGCGCTCGCAACGGTTTCCGGTGATATATTGTCTGTTTCCGGAAAAGCGGTTGATGGTCAGCAGGCAGTGGTTGGTACATCCCTGGCATCTCGCAAGCTTTGTATCGAAGGTCAGGTCACGAATTTCCTTGATAGAGAGCATATTTGTCTTATAGCCCGCTTCATGGCGTTCTCTTGCGATTAAGGCGGCGCCGAACGCGCCCATAATTCCGGCAATGTCCGGGCGAACGGCCTGAACCCCCGCAATTTTTTCAAAGCTTCGAAGGACGGCGTCGTTATAGAAGGTTCCGCCCTGTACGACAATATTTTCTCCCAAATCCTTGGCGTCGGAGAGCTTGATTACTTTAAACAAAGCGTTTTTTATGACAGAGTAGGCAAGACCGGAGGAGATGTCAGCGACGCTCGCACCCTCCTTCTGTGCCTGCTTTACCTTGGAATTCATGAAAACCGTACATCTTGTTCCGAGATCAATCGGATTCCTTGCAAACAGAGCCTCCTTTGCGAAGTCCTGTACGGAAAAATTCAAAGATTTTGCAAAGGTTTCGATAAAGGAACCGCAGCCTGAGGAACATGCTTCGTTAAGCTGAACACTGTCAACGGTCTGATTTTTGATCTTGATGCATTTCATGTCCTGACCGCCGATATCTAAGATACAGTCAACCTTCGGATTGAAAAATGCGGCGGCGTAGTAATGCGCCACGGTTTCCACTTCACCGTCGTCTAACATTAAGGCAGCCTTCATCAGAGCTTCTCCGTAGCCGGTAGAGCAGGAGTGTACGATTCTTGCGCGGTCCGGCATTAAAGAATAGATCTCCTTAATGGCAAGGATTGCTGTGGACAAAGGACTGCCGTTGTTGTTGCTGTAAAAGGAGTAGAGCAGAGAGCCGTCCTCGCTTACAAGCGCAACCTTTGTCGTTGTGGAGCCGGCGTCAATGCCGAGATAGCAGTCGCCTTCGTAGGTAGAAAGATCCGCGGTCTTTACGTTATTTCCGATATGACGGTTTTTAAATTCCTCGTAGTCCGCCTCAGAAGCAAACAGCGGTTCCATGCGGGCGACCTCAAATTCCATATGGATATCGGAGGAGAGCTTATCGAACAGCTCGCTCAGCGTGGTGGAAACATCTTCCTTGTAATTTAAAGCGGAGCCGATTGCGGCAAAAAGGTGTGAATGCTCCGGAGCGATAATATGCTCGTCGTCTAATTTTAGAGTGCGGATAAAAGCTGCCTTAAGCTCCGACAAAAAGTGCAGCGGCCCTCCCAGAAATGCGACGTGGCCCCGAATCGGTTTTCCGCAGGCCAGTCCGCTGATCGTCTGATTGACAACCGCTTGGAAAATAGAAGCGGCCAAATCTTCTCTTGTCGCGCCTTCATTGATTAGCGGCTGAATGTCGGTCTTTGCAAACACGCCGCATCTTGCCGCGATCGGATAAATCGCCTTGTAGTCTTTGGCGTATTCGTTCAGGCCGGAAGCGTCCGTCTGAATCAGGGACGCCATCTGGTCAATAAAAGAGCCCGTGCCTCCGGCACAGATACCGTTCATACGCTGTTCTACATTTCCGCCTTCAAAGTAAATGATTTTAGCGTCCTCGCCGCCCAATTCAATTGCAACGTCGGTCTGCGGGGCATAGTCTTGCAGTGCGGTGGAGACAGAGATGACCTCCTGGACAAACGGAACATTTAAGTGTTTGGCCAGCGTCAGTCCGCCGGAACCGGTAATCATCGGTGAAACCTGCATTTCTCCCAGCTTGTCAAGCGCCTTGTGGAGCAAATCGCGCAAAGTCTCGCGAATATTTGCAAAATGGCGCTCATAATCGGAAAAAAGCAGCTCATTTTTTTCATTTAAAATGGCAATCTTTACTGTAGTGGAACCAATATCAATTCCCAGTTTGTTTTTCTTTTTCATATATACCTCCGTTGTTTCATATTGAAACGCTGTGGTTTAAATCCAAAACAAGGACATTATACGACATGATGTGACAAAAAACAATTTGTTTTTTCTTATTTTAAATAGTTTTTTTATTTTTTATATAATCTTTAGAAAATCTCCATATATAGCTATTCGCCTTGCCGGATGCGTAGACTTAAATTCTAAAATCAATATAAAAAAGCACCGGCTTCGTTGACAATAGAAAGCGAAAAACTTATAATCAAACCTATAAAAACAGTGATGGATGATGAGGTAGAATTATGAATTGGCTGAACAAGTTGGAGAGAAAAATAGGAAAATTTGCAATCCCGAATCTGATCATATATCTGATCGGCGCATACTGCATCGGATTTGCGATCAGTGTTGTGAATGCGGAGTTTTTGGGGTATTTAACATTGAGTCCGTATCATATTCTGCATGGGGAGATTTGGAGACTTGTAACCTGGATTTTTATGCCGACGGATTCTAATATTTTCTTTCTGCTGATTATGGCGATGTTCTATTATCAGCTTGGAACCACGTTAGAGCGTACCTGGGGGACGTTCCGGTTTAACGCCTACATTTTCGGCGGCATGATTTTTACCGTGATCGGCGCGTTTTTATATTATAGTATTTTATATGCCGTAAATGGCGGTGTGACGCGTGAAATGTTATATATGGGATACTATTTCAGCACTAATTATATCAATATGTCAATCTTCCTCGCGTTTGCGACAATGTATCCGAATATGGAGGTTTTGCTCTATTTTATTATTCCGATAAAGATGAAATGGATGGCGTATGTCTATGCAATAATTACGGTTTATCAGCTGCTTTTGGCGGAGTGGGCAGGCAGAGTTTCGATTATTATGTCCCTGATGAACTTTTTGATTTTCTTTGTGTCCACACGTGATTTCAGAAGGATATCACCAAAAGAAATTCACAGGCGGCAGGCCTTTCGGGCGCAGGTGCGCGAGCCGCGCCCCGGTTCCGGTATCACAAAGCACAAGTGCGCGATTTGCGGACGGACGGAATTAGATGACCCGAATATGGAATTTCGATTCTGTTCGAAGTGTGACGGGAATTACGAGTACTGTCAGGACCATCTTTTTACGCACAATCATGTAAAAAGAAATTAATTTTTGTGTTTTCACTATTGCCAAGCACTGCCATTTTGTCATATACTAATATCTGAATAGCGGTTTTAGAGAGAATGGCAGGAGGAAGACAAAATGGAAAACGATACTGTCTCCAGAAATTTTATTGAGCAGATTATAGATAAAGATCTGGCAGAAGGGCACTGTGAAACGGTCCACACGCGGTTTCCGCCGGAGCCGAATGGATATCTTCATATCGGACATGCCAAGTCGATTTTGTTGAATTACGGATTGGCACAGGAATATGGCGGGCTGTTTAACATGCGTTTTGACGACACGAATCCGACAAAGGAGAAAGCGGAATTTGTGGAATCCATAAAAGCAGATATTAAGTGGCTGGGCGCCGACTGGGAGGACCGGCTCTATTTTGCATCCGATTACTTTGGACAGATGTATGAGGCTGCGGTAAAGCTGATAAAAAAGGGAAAGGCGTATGTATCCGATTTGTCTGCAGAGCAGATGAGGGAATACAGAGGAACATTGACGGAGGCCGGGAAGGACGATCCTTCCAGGGAGCGGAGTGTGGAAGAGAACCTGAGGTTCTTTGAAGAAATGAAGGACGGAAAATATCAGGACGGAGAAAAGGTACTTCGGGCCAAGATCGATATGGCGTCGCCGAATATGAATATGAGGGATCCGGTGATTTACCGTGTGGCGCATATGACGCATCAGAATACAGGGGATACATGGTGTATTTATCCGATGTATGATTTCGCGCATCCGATTGAGGATGCTATTGAGGGGATCACACATTCAATTTGTACATTGGAGTTTGAAGACCACCGACCTCTGTACGACTGGGTTGTGCGTGAACTGGAGTATGAAAAGCCGCCGAAGCAGATTGAATTTGCCAAGCTGTATCTGACCAACGTAGTCACAGGTAAGCGTTACATTAAGAAGCTTGTGGAAGACGGTATTGTGGACGGATGGGATGATCCTCGCCTTGTCTCGATTGCGGCGCTTCGAAGAAGGGGATTTACGCCTGAGTCTATAAAGATGTTTGTGGAGTTGTGCGGCATATCAAAGAGCAACAGCTCTGTGGATTATGCGATGTTAGAGTACTGTATCCGTGAGGATTTGAAGTTAAAGCGTGCAAGGGTCATGGCAGTGCTTGACCCGATTAAAGTGATTATAGATAATTACCCGGAGGATGAGACAGAGTATTTTGAGGTAACCAACAATATGGAAAATGAGGCTCTTGGAACGAGGAAGGTTCCGTTTACCCGCGAGCTTTATATTGACCGTGAGGATTTTATGGAGGAGCCGCCGAAAAAGTATTTCCGTATGTTCCCGGGGAACGAGGTGCGGCTGATGCACGCTTACTTTGTGAAGTGCGAGAGCTTTATCAAGGATGAAAACGGCAGGGTCGTTGAGATACATTGCACTTATGATCCGGCGTCCAAAGGAGGCAACAGCCCGGATGGAAGAAAGGTGAAGGGCACGATTCACTGGGTATCCGCGAAATATGCAAAAAAGGCAACGGTGCGTCTTTATGAGAATATTGTAGACGAGGAGCTGGGCGTGTATAATGAGGACGGAAGCTTGAATTTGAATCCAAATTCCCTGACAGTGCTGGATCAATGTTATGTTGAGCCGTCGCTGGAAAAGGCGGAGGCGTATGACAGCTTTCAGTTCGTAAGACAGGGGTATTTTTGTGTCGATGCGAAGGATTCTACACCGGAGGCAATGGTGTTTAATCGGATTGTATCACTAAAGAGTTCTTATAAACTGCCTTCTGTGCAGTAGATGGAGGAAAAAATGAATTTATTTGCAGGTCTTGAGAAATTTGGTTTTAAATCAACAGAAGAGGTAGACTTGTTTGCGGAAGAGAAGAGCTCCGCAAAAGAGGCGGGGGAGGAAGTCGAAAAGAAAGCGGAAGAACCAAAAGAGGAAGAGTTTCTTTTGGAGAAAAGTATTCGCTGTATTGTCTGTGATAAGGTTTTTAAAACAAAGGTAGTCAAATCGGGAAAAGCGAAGCGTTTGGAGCCGGATCCGGATTTGCGGCCGCGTCATTTGTATATTGATACACTCAAGTATGATGTTTCTTCCTGCCCATATTGCGGATATACTGCACTGAACCGTTTTTTTGAACATCTAACATCTGCGCAGATCAAGCTTGTGAAGGAGCAGGTATGCAGTAATTTTAAAGCAGGTGTGCAGAGTACGAACCCGACAAACGATTATGACAAAGCGATCGAAATGCACAAGCTGTCGCTTTTGAATGCGATGGTCAAGAAGGCAAAGACAAGTGAGAAGGCGTATAACTGTCTGATTATTTCCTGGCTGATGCGTGGGAAAATAGAGACGTTGGATCCGTCTAATTCCGAGGAGAAGGAGAAGATAGAGTCACTTCGCAAGGAGGAAGAGACATTTTATGAGCAGGCGTACGACGGCTTTATAAAAGCAATCAGTACAGAGATGTTTCCGATTTGCGGAATGGATTCCAGCACAATGGATTACCTTTTAGCGGTTATGTCTATGCACTTTAAGAAATATGATATTGCTTCTAAGAGTCTTGCGAATGTAATTACATCGCCAAGTGCAAGTCGTAAGATAAAGGATAAGGCTCTTGAGCTTAAGGAAGAGATTATCAAGGAACTGAAACAGAAAAAATAGCGGAGGGATCATGAAAGAGTTGTTGATTGATTTGTACCATGATTCAGACAAAGCGTTGTATGAGCAGATATATGATTATATCTGTAAGGAGATAGCAGACGGTAAGATTTCCCCTGGGGAGAAATTACCGTCTACTCGTTTTATGGCGAAAAATTTGCAAATTAGCCGGAGTACGGTAGAACTTGCATATAGCCAGCTTGTCGCGGAGGGGTATTTGGAGACAAAGCCATGTTCCGGTTATTTTGTGTGTGATATCAGCGGTTTGTACCGGTTTCAGGGGATAAGACAGGAAGAAGTGAAGGAGAGCTATAAAAAAAAGGAAGAGCAGACCGGTTGCCGGATTATATTTTCGCCCTTTCAGGTAGACCGGACGTATTTTCCGTTTCGGGTTTGGCAGAAGCTGAACCGGAGCATTAATATGGAGGATGAGGAAAAATTCTTTTTTGCGGGGGATTCCAGAGGGGATGAAAACCTGCGCGGTGCAATCAGCAGTTATCTGCATCGTGCAAGAGGGGTAAGATGCACCGCGGGGCAGGTTATCGTCGGGGCGGGAAATGAGTATTTACTGCTCTTGCTCTCTCAGCTATTAGGAAGCGGACAGAAGGTGGCGATGGAAAAATACACATATATTCAGGCGGCGCGGACATTTTCCAATATGGAATATCCGATTGCGGCAGTGGATATAGATGAAGCAGGTATGGTTATGCAAAAGCTGTACGAAAGCGGAGCAAATATCGCATACGTGATGCCCTCGCATCAATTTCCGCTTGGAACGGTTATGCCGATGAAGCGCCGCCTGGAATTACTGCAGTGGGCCGCTGCGTCGGAAAGGAATTATATCATAGAGGACGATCATGACAGTGAATTTCGTTATAAGGGCAAGCCGATTCCGTCTCTGCAGGGAATGGATATGCTAGGGAGGGTGATTTATATCGGAACCTTCTCAAAAAGCATTGCTCCTTCCGTGCGTGTCAGCTATATGGTTCTGCCTGAAGCTCTGTTAGAGAAATACTATCATAATTGCGGCTTTTATGCGACAACCGTGCCGCGAACCCAACAGGAATTACTGTATCGTTTTCTGGCAGAGGGAAGTTTTGAACGTCACTTGAACAGAATGAAAAACATTTATCGGACAAGGCATGATTATATGATGGGGCTTTTGAAGCAGGAGGCATGGGTAAAGCGTATCTACGGAGAAAATGCAGGTCTTCATATGATGGCTGAAATAGAGACACAGCTTACCGAGGAGGAGCTAATCAAGCGGGCCGGGGAGCGTGGTGTGAAGCTGTTTGGACTGCAGGAAAACAGGCTGCTGACCGCTGAAAAAAGCCGTGAATCCGTCACGCTGGCAATGGGATTTGGTTGTCTAAAGGAGGATGAGATAGCGGAGGGGATTGCAATCGTGAGAAAATGTGTGGAACAAAAGTGCGCTTCGCACACCCTCGCGGATTAGCAACTTTCAATGCGCAGCTTTTCTATCATAGGAAAGCCGTAGGTTTTAACACTTCACAGTAACAAGGTCTTTCCTATGATATAAAAAAGGACGGCCCTTATGGGCCGCCTCTTTGTTGCCATGCATCTGGGGGAAGCTGCCGGCGGCAGCTTCCGTAAGTGTTATAGAAAGATATGGCTTTTGTAGATTATTTCTTGTCTTTTGCCGATTCCTGCATCTTCATTGCGCGTACTTTTAACGGAAGGCCAAACAGAGTGATAAATCCTTCTGCGTCATGGTGGTCATACAAGTCTCCGGTTGTGAAGCTCGCAAGACTTTCGCTGTATAAGGAATACGGGGAAGTCGTTCCGGCCTTGATGATATTACCTTTGTATAACTTAAATTTAACTTCTCCTGTCACATATTCCTGCGTAGACTTTACGAATGCCGAAACTGCCTCGCGTAAAGGTGTGAACCATTTGCCTTCGTATACAATCTGAGCCATTTTATTGCCCATATCCTTTTTGACATCCATGGTAGCGCGGTCAAGGACAAGCTCCTCTAACTGTGCATGCGCTTCCATCAGGATGGTTCCGCCCGGCGTTTCGTACACACCGCGGGATTTCATGCCGACAACGCGGTTTTCGACGATGTCAACGATACCGATCCCGTGTTTGCCGCCTAAACGGTTCAGCTCACGGATGATATCGGAAACCTTCATTTCCTTTCCGTTTACGGAGACAGGAATTCCCTTTTCGAAGGTCATCGTGACATATTCGCCTTCCTCCGGCGCTTTTTCAGGAGACACGCCTAAAACAAGCAGGTGATCGTAATTAGGCTCGTTTGCAGGGTCTTCCAATTCTAAGCCCTCATGGCTGATATGCCATAGGTTGCGGTCACGGCTGTAACTGGAATCCGCGGAGAATGGGAGGTCAATGCCGTGCGCTTTGCAATATGCAATCTCTGCTTCGCGGGAATCCATGTTCCATTTATCGTCTCTCCATGCGGCGATGATTTTTAAATCAGGCGCCAAAGCCTTGATTCCAAGCTCAAAACGAATCTGGTCGTTTCCTTTTCCGGTAGCGCCGTGACAGATAGCGGTAGCGCCTTCTTTGCGTGCAATTTCCACTAATTTTTTTGCGATTCCCGGACGTGCCATGGATGTTCCGAGTAAATATTTGTTCTCGTAAACGGCGCCTGCCTGTACGCATGGAATGATATACTCGTCACAGAACTCGTCCACGATATCTTCGATATATAACTTGCTTGCGCCTGACAGCTTTGCTCTTTCCTCTAATCCGTCAAGCTCTTCTTCCTGGCCGCAGTCGATACAGCAGCAGATGACGTCGTAATCGTAATTTTCTTTTAACCACGGGATAATTGCCGTAGTATCCAGACCGCCTGAGTAAGCTAAAATAACTTTTTCTTTCATAAGTGTGATCCTTTCCTTTTCGTATATTTTCTTCAATAAGGATAATATACAACAAATGAGACAGGAAAGCAAGTGAAAAAATATACATAATATTTTATGAAAATGCAGAGAACTCTTGCATAATTCGAAACATAAATGTATAATTATGCAACAAGAACAGCAAATAAAAAAGTTGGCGAAGATTTTAGTGGAAAAGCTTCAGGTTTTGCGCTATATTAGAGAAAGAATGCGATGAAAGAATACTATAATTAAAGAAAGAAGATGAAGAAAATGATAAAGGTAGGAATTATTGGAGCGACCGGATATGCGGGAGGCGAGCTTGTCAGAATTTTGCTGGGACATAAGGATGTTGAGATTAAGTGGTATGGTTCCAGAAGCTATATAGATCAGAAATATGCCAGAGTATACAAAAACATGTTTGAACTGGTGGATGATAAGTGCATGGATGACAATATGGAAGCATTGGCAGATCTTGTGGATGTGATCTTTACCGCTACGCCGCAGGGATATCTGGCGTCGCTCTTGACAGAGAGTATTTTAAAGCGGACGAAGGTGATTGATTTGAGTGCGGATTACCGGATCAAGGATGTTGATATCTATGAGAAGTGGTACAGCATTGAGCATAAAAGCCCGCAGTTTATCGAAGAAGCAGTGTATGGGCTTTGCGAGATCAACCGAGGCAGGATTACCGAAAAGACAAGGCTCATTGCCAATCCGGGATGTTATACAACATGTTCGATTTTGACGGCGTATCCGCTTGTAAAGGAAGGGCTGATAGATCCTGATACCCTGATTATTGACGCGAAGAGCGGTACGTCGGGGGCCGGAAGAGGCGCGAAGGTCGATAACCTCTACTGTGAAGTCAATGAAAATATGAAAGCATACGGTGTGGCATCACACAGGCATACGCCGGAGATTGAAGAGCAGCTCGGGTACGCGGCGGGAAGAGAGCTTACGGTGACATTTACGCCGCATCTTGCGCCGATGAACAGAGGGATCTTGGCGACGGAATATGCGTCGCTTGTAAAAAAGGCGGACGGCGCTTATCCGACGAAAGAGGAAATACGCGGCGTATATGAGCAATATTATAAGAATGAAAAATTTGTCCGCGTATTGGAGGAAGGAATCTGCCCGGAAACGAAGTGGGTGGAGGGAAGCAATTACGTAGATATCAATTTTGTAATTGATGAGCGAAACGGCCGCATTATTATGATGGGGGCGTTGGATAATATCGTAAAGGGCGCCGCAGGACAGGCGGTACAGAATATGAATCTGTTGTTTGGACTAAAAGAATCGGAAGGGCTTGAGCTTGTCCCGATGTTTCCTTAAAATGTGGGCAGATGATTTGCATGGAAAAGAGAAGGCGATGAAAGATAGTACATATCTGATAAGAGAAATGAAAAAGGAAGATTATGATGGAATACATCGTTTGTGGATGTCAATTCACGGCTTTGGAATCAGGACGATTGACGATTCTAGGGAAGGGGTAGAGCGTTTTATACAGAGAAACCCGACTACCTGTGTCGTGGCCTGTGATAAGAATCAGATTATCGGAACGATTCTCTGCGGGCATGACGGAAGAAGAGGATGCTTTTATCATGTATGCGTGGATGAAAAATATCGCAAGCATGGAATCGGAAGGGCAATGGCGCTTGCGGCGATGGAAGCGCTGAAAAAGGAAAAGATTAATAAAGTGTCGTTGATTGCGTTTACAAGCAATGAGGTGGGAAATCGTTTTTGGCAGGAGATGGGCTGGACAAAGCGGGAGGATTTAAATTACTATGATTTCACATTAAATGAAGAAAATTTGACGAAATTTAATCTGTAATAAATTTTCGGGAATCGGAGGGAAATATGAAGAAGACAGAGGGCGGTGTTACAGCCGCAAAAGGATTTTTTGCGGCGGCTGCTGCAGCGGGAATCAAATACAAAGACAGAATGGATATGGCAATGCTTTACAGTGACGTGCCGTGTGTGGCTGCCGGAACATTTACAACCAATGTGGTGAAGGCGGCGCCGGTACTTTGGGACCAAAGGCTTGTTGCGGAGAGCGATTTTGCGCAGGCGGTTGTCGTCAATGCCGGAATTGCAAACGCATGTACCGGCAAAGAGGGCATGGATTACTGTGAGAGAACGGTCGAGAAAGCGGCAGAGGTGTTAAACATTCCAAGTCATGCGGTATTTGTAGCCTCTACGGGTGTGATTGGCAATCAGCTTCCGATTGACCGCATTTGTGCCGGTGTGGAAGCATTGGGGAAGAAATTAAGTGATGATTTAGCAGGAGGGCACGACGCGGCGCTTGCGATTATGACAACGGATACCCATGAGAAAGAGGTCGCAGTGCAGTTTGAAGCGGAGGGAGGAGTCGTGACTGTGGGCGGCATGTGCAAAGGCTCCGGTATGATTCATCCCAATATGTGTACCATGCTGAGCTTTGTGACGACAGATATGGCGATATCGAAGGAGCTTTTGCAGGAAGCTTTAAGCGAGGATGTAAAAGATACTTACAATATGGTGTCCGTAGACGGCGATACTTCCACAAACGACACCTGTCTTGTGCTTGCAAACGGAAAAGCAGGGAATAAAAAGGTCTTGGAAAAGAATGAAGATTACAATAAGTTTAAACAGGCTTTAAATTATGTCAATGAAAATCTGGCGAAAATGATGGCCGGTGACGGGGAAGGAGCCACAGCGTTGTTTGAGGTGAAGGTTGTTCATGCAGAAGATAAGGAGCAGGCAGTGGCGCTGAGCAAATCCGTTGTCTCATCCAATCTGACAAAGGCGGCAATCTATGGGCATGATGCGAACTGGGGGAGAATTTTATGCGCGCTTGGATATTCAGGCGTACAGTTTGACCCGGAGAAGGTGGATTTGTTTTTTGAGAGTGAGGCTGACAGAATTCAGATCATGAAGGATGGTGTCGCCGCAAATTATAGCGAAGAAAAGGCGACGAAGATTCTCTCACAAAAAGAAGTCAGGGCGATTGTGGATATGAAGATGGGGGAGGCATCCGCAACGGCATGGGGATGTGACCTTACTTATGACTATGTCAAGATAAATGCAGACTACCGCTCATAATACATAAAATTAATTTAAAATATTATTTTAAGGAAGAGGAAATGAGAAAATGGAAGAGAAATATATGAAAGAGATTATGGAAAAAGCGGAGGTTTTGATTGAAGCGTTGCCGTATATTCAGCGTTTTAACAGAAAAATTATTGTTGTCAAGTATGGCGGAAGCGCAATGGTAGATGATGAGTTGAAAAAGAGTGTGATTCAGGACGTAACACTTTTAAAGCTTGTTGGGTTTAAGCCGATTATCGTGCACGGCGGCGGTAAGGAAATCAGCAAATGGGTGGAAAAGGTCGGAATGGAACCGGAGTTTGTCAATGGTTTGCGCAAGACGGACGAAGGTACGATGGAGATTGCGGAGATGGTGTTGGGCAAAGTGAACAAATCGCTTGTCCAGATGGTAGAGCAGCTTGGCGTGAATGCAATCGGTATCAGCGGAAAGGACGGAGGTCTCTTAAAGGTTGACAAAAAGCTTTCTGACGGGAAGGATATCGGATTTGTCGGGGAAATTAAGGAGGTTAATCCTAAGATTTTGTATGATCTGCTGGAGAAGGATTTCCTTCCGATTGTCTGCCCGATTGGCTTAGACGATCACTTTCAGACGTATAACATCAATGCGGATGATGCCGCATGCGCGATTGCGCGCGCGGTTTCGGCGGAAAAGCTGGCGTTTCTGACCGATATAGAGGGCGTGTATAAGGATCCGAATGACAAGAGCACGCTGATATCAGAGCTTATGGCCGCGGACGCCAAAAAGCTGATTGGAGAGGGATATATCGGCGGAGGAATGCTGCCAAAGCTGAACAATTGTATTGAGGCGATTGAAAACGGCGTTTCACGAGTGCATATCTTAGACGGGCGGATCGCTCATTGCCTGTTGCTTGAGATATTCACCAATAAGGGTATTGGAACAGCGATTTTAGGAGACAAAGAAAGGAAATTTTATCATGAATAAACAAATGTACATGGATGAGGCCGAAAAGGCGCTTTTGCATACATACAACCGTTTTCAGATTGTGCTGGAAAAGGGAGAAGGGGTTTATCTGTATGACACGGACGGAAAAAAGTATCTTGATTTTGCGGCCGGGATTGCGGTGCAGGCTTTCGGATACGGAAAAAAGGAATATAATGATGCCCTCAAAGAACAGATTGATAAAATCTGCCATACATCGAATTTGTACTATAATGTGCCGATTATCAACGCGGCAGAACGTTTTTTGAAAATTTCACATATGGACCGCGTCTTTTTTACGAACAGCGGCGCGGAGGCGATAGAGGGGGCTGTTAAAGCGGCAAAGAAGTATGCGTATACAAGAGACGGACACGGAGGACATGAAATCATTTCCATGAACCATTCGTTTCACGGAAGGACGCTCGGTGCGCTTTCGGTTACCGGCAATCCTCGTTATCAGGAGCCGTTTGAACCGCTGATGCCGGGGGTAAAGTTTGCTGATTACAATGATCTTGAGAGTGTAAAGGCACAGGTCAGTGAAAAGACGTGCGCAATTATATTGGAGACGGTGCAGGGAGAAGGCGGCGTTTTTCCGGCGACGGAGGAGTTTTTGATCGGATTAAGGGAGATTTGTGACAGGAATGACATCCTTTTGATTTTAGATGAAATACAGTGTGGAATGGGCAGAACAGGGTATATGTTCGCGTGGGAAAAGTACGGCGTGAAGCCGGATATTTTGACGAGTGCGAAAGCGCTTGGCTGCGGCGTCCCGGTAGGGGCATTCGCGATGACAAAAAAGGTTGCGGAGAAATCATTAAAACCGGGCGATCATGGAACGACGTATGGCGGCAATCCGTTTGTCGGGGCGGCAGTGAACAAGGTAATTGAGCTGATGGAGAGAGAAAATATTCCGGCACATGTGCAAAAGATCGGGGCCTATCTGGAAAAGAAGCTGGACGGACTTGTGCAGAAATATGACTTTATTACCGAGCGCCGCGGCGTGGGACTGATGCAGGGACTTGTGAGCGAGAAACCGGTAGGTGAGATTACGGCGAAGGCGTTGGAGGAAGGACTGATTCTCATATCTGCCGGAAGTAATGTACTGCGTTTCGTACCGCCGCTTGTGATTGAAGAGCAGCATGTAGACGAGATGGCAGAAAAGCTGGAAAGAGTATTTGCAACTATCCAGCCTTCGGCTTCATAGTTACGGAATATAAACATTCTTACGGACTTTGCGGCAAGTGCAAAGTCCCAGGCTGAATAGTAACGGGGTATTTACATTATTTTAAATTGGTACTTGTAATGGGGAGAGATTTTCGTTAGAATAGAGGTAATCGGGCATCAGGGGCTCCTTTTTAAAAAGGAGCAATGTCTATGAAGAAAAATATAATTGGTATTATTTTGATATCAGTACTGGTATGCTTTTTGTGTGCCTGTACAAAAGAGGAGTCTGTTTATCTGGAAAGCGAACGGGACATTTCGGAGACAACAGAAGAAACTATGCCGGACACGAATACAGAGCCGGCTTTCTGTTGTGTCTATGTCTGCGGAGCTGTCAGAAATCCCGGCATTTATGAATTAAAGGAAGGGGCAAGGATTTGGGACGCGCTGAAAGCCGCAGGAGGATTTGCGGAGGATGCGGCCGATACGGCATGTAACCTTGCAGAGTACGTGACGGACGCACAAAAGGTTTATGTCCCGACAATAGAGGAGGCAGGCGCATTATTGGAGACCGCGGAATCTGAAGGCTTGCCGGGAGAAGCAGGAAAGGTAAATCTGAACACGGCTACGTCTGCGCAGCTGATGGAAATTCCGGGTATCGGGAGGTCTAAGGCGGACAGTATTCTCGCATACCGCAGCGAGCACGGCAGATTTGAAAAAATAGAGGATATTATGAATATAACGGGAATCAAAGAGGGAATTTTTGAAAAAATAAAAGACAGTATCACTGTCGACTGAGGTGTAAGATGGCGAAGAAAGTTCTTGTAGTAGATGATGAGAAGCTGATTGTAAAGGGAATCCGTTTTAGCTTAGAGCAGGACGGTATGGAGGTGACATGTGCTTATGACGGTGAGGAGGCGCTGAAGCTTGCGACAGAAAATAAGTTTGATATGATACTGCTTGATATTATGCTTCCGAAAATGGACGGTTTTACAGTGTGCCAGCATATCCGCGATTTTTCTAATGTGCCGATTGTCATGCTGACTGCAAAGGGCGATGATATGGATAAAATTCTTGGACTTGAATACGGGGCGGACGATTATATAACGAAACCGTTCAACATTTTGGAGGTTAAGGCGAGAATCAAGGCGATTATGCGCCGTACCAGCCAAAATGAGCCGAAATCGGAGAAGACCAAGGTGATTGAGAGCGGAGATTTGAAGCTGGATTGTGAGAGCAGGCGGCTTTTTGTGACAGGAAGGGAGATTAATTTGACGGCGAAGGAATTTGATTTGCTGGAGCTTCTTGTGATGAATCCCAATAAGGTTTACGGAAGAGAGAATCTGTTGAATCTTGTGTGGGGATATGAGTATCCGGGGGATGTGCGTACCGTTGATGTTCATGTGAGGCGGCTTCGGGAGAAAATTGAGCCCAACCCGAGCGAGCCGAGATATGTCCATACAAAGTGGGGGGTAGGATATTTCTACCAGAAAAGTTGACGGGATAAAGGGACATGAAAATGAAAAAGGGAAAAATACGTGAGTTTTTAAAAAGCCTGAAATTTCAGCTGATTTTGCTGTGCATTTTTGTGGGTGCGGTATCCGGCCTTGTTTTGCGGGTGGGAATTTTAAGTTCCTATGAGAAGAGAGCGGTATCTATGAAAAGTATCGATATTCTAAGCCAGGCCAAAATTTTGGCGAATCAGATCGTGGACGCGGGATACGTCCAAGATACCTCCTCGGAGACAATTACTGCCCAGCTTGAGCAGCTTTCCCAGATTTATGACGGAAGAGTTATGATTATAGATGCATCTTTTCGTATCATCAGGGATACCTATGATTTGGATTCCGACAAAATTATTATATCGGAAGAGGTTATAAAAAGCTTTGACGGAAATGGAAAAGAGATTTCCAATTATGATTCCAAGAACCACTATATTGAAATGACAATTCCGCTGGTTGTGACGAAGGAGGACACAGAAACAGAGACAGAACAGCCATGGGTGATCGGAATTATGCTTGTGAGCGTGTCCACAGACGAAATTGAGACGAATCTGGAATATCTGCGAAGTCGGGCGTTGATCTTGCAGATTGTGGTAATTCTTTTGCTGTTTGCGGCCGGCGTTTGGGTTTCCGTGCGGATGACAAGGCCGTTAAAGCGAATGGCAAAGTCGTTGGATGAACTTCGGAATGGATATGGAGAGACAGACGGAACGCTGATGATTGATGATTACACGGAGACGCTTGAGGTGTCGGAGAAGCTGAATAAGCTGTATGCAAGAATGAAGATGCTTGACGATTCCAGACAGGAGTTTGTTTCAAACGTCTCCCATGAATTAAAGACGCCTTTAACTTCCATGAAAGTTCTTGCGGATTCACTGAACGGACAGGATGATGTTCCGGTGGAGCTGTATCGTGAGTTTATGCAGGATATCGGAAACGAGATAGAGCGTGAGACGAAGATTATCAACGATCTTTTGTCGCTCGTGAAGATGGATAAGTCTGCGTCTGATTTAAATATTACGTCTGTAAATATCAACGAGATGCTGGGACAGATATTAAAGCGACTTCGTCCGATTGCCGAAAGAGCGCATATCGAGTTGGTTTTAGAAAGCTTTCGTCCTGTAACGGCAGAAATTGATGAGGTAAAACTGACGCTTGCCATTACGAATCTGATTGAGAATGGAATCAAATACAATAAGAGGGATGGCTGGGTGCATATTTCGCTGAATGCGGATCATCAGTATTTTTATGTGAAAGTGGAAGATTCCGGTATCGGGATACCAAAGGATGCCATTGAACATATTTATGAACGTTTTTATCGCGTAGATAAGTCTCATTCCAGGGAGATCGGCGGAACAGGACTTGGCCTTGCCATCACAAGAAACGCGATTCTGATGCATCGTGGAGCAATTAAAGTGTTTAGCACGGAGGACGAGGGAACCGTGTTTACGGTGAGGATACCTCTGAACTATATTGCGTAGGAGGTGCGGTTTATGAACAAGAAATTGCAGGTTCTGCTGATTATGTTCGGCACGTTATGTCTGACAGGGTGCTTCTGGCCGTCGGGAACGGACACAGAGGACAGCCGGTATCATGCATATTATTTGAATAAAGAAAAGACAAAAATAGTTGAAGAGGAATATGATCCCAAGGGAAGCGGGCAGCGGGAATTGATAGAAGAATTTTTGAGTTTGATTCACGAAGATGCGGATAGTGTGGAGTACCGCAAGCCGCTGTTAAACGGTGCGGAAATTATGAACTATGCCTATGACGGAGACCAGATTTCGTTATATTTTAATGAGGCATATGCCCAGGCGCCGCCGGCGGAGGAGGTACTCTGCCGCGCGGCAATCGTCAGGACACTGACACAGATTCCGAGGGTTACATGCGTTTCTTTTTATATCGGAGACGCGCCGCTTACGGATGCGAACGGCGATGTGGTTGGACTTATGACAAATGAGAGCTTTGTCGAGAATCCGGGTGAACAGATCAATGCCGTTCAGACGGCAAATATTCGTCTCTATTTTTCGAATACAAAAGGAAACGGACTTTTGGCAGCGGATGAAGAGGTACAATATATTACGAACATTTCTTTGGAAAAGCTTGTTATGGAGCATCTGTTGGAGGGACCGAAAAAAAAGGGAATGGTTTCGGCGATTCCAAAGGGTACAAAGCTTGTCAGTGTGTCAACGACGAACGGAGTTTGCTATGTGAACCTGGACGAGGGATTTCTTAATCAGGAATATGAGATCCAGGAGCCGATTGTAATCTATTCCATCGTGGATTCGCTTTCGGAGCTGCCTACGGTTAATAAGGTGCAAATTTCGGTAAACGGCAATACCAGCGGCGTTTACCGTGACAGCTATGCGTTGGATACGGTGTACGAGCGGAATCTGGATTATGTCATAACCGAGACGGATAGTTCCGAATTAGAGGGGAGTGAACTGACATTTGAGTAAACGCCCCTTTGTCTGGGCGGTGCTATCGTTTGTGTTCGGTATTTTATGCAGTTTGTATAGAGTCGCCGTTTTGCCGGCCGGGCTGTTGCTTTTGTTTGTGACAGCCTACGGAAGTCGGAGATACCGAAATCAGTCGAGAAGATATACCGCGATTATATTTTTGACGTTTTTGTTTTTTTCGGCGGGAATATTAAAAACAAAGACGGATATAACTTACCGCTCAAAATATTTACATTGTCTGGAGGAAGAACAGGAAGTACTCCTGCAGGGTGAGGTTTGCGGTAAAGAAGAGAAAGAAGATCAATTTCAGATTCGTCTGCAGAATGTCATATTGCAGGCAGATTATCAATATCATACAAATCAAGTTCTGGTTTATCTGAATACCGATGAATATCCCATCGGAACAACCCTTGTAATAAAAGGCAACATTCAAAAATTTCATAAGGCTAGAAACGAGGGCGGCTTTGACGAAGAGTCCTATTATCGGAGCAAAAAGATTGATTATCGTCTGCATCAGGCAGAAGTGATAAGATGCTGCGGAAAGGAGAGTAAGGTCGGGGAAGCGCTGTACCTTTTGAAAAAGCGTTTGCGAGAGAGCATCAGGAAAAATATGGGAAGCCGTAGCGCCGGCGTTTTGTCTGCTATGATCTTAGGCGACAAAAGTCTTTTGGAGAAAGAAGTCAGAAAGATTTATCAAAAAACGGGGATTGCGCATATCCTGGCAATCAGCGGACTGCACATTTCCTTTGTCGGAATGGGATTGTATCGTATTATGCGAAAATTAAAGCGGAGTATTTACAGTTCGGCGGCATGTTCCGTTTTATTTTTGTTTTTGTATGTGAGGATGACGGGCAGCGGGGTGTCGGCAGTTCGTGCGTCAGTTATGTTTGTAATTCTTATGTTGGGAAAATGTGTCGGAAGGACATATGATAGAATCACGGCGCTTGCCGTGTCGGTTTTCCATATTTTATATGAAAATCCGTTTTTGATCGGAGACAGCGGTTTTTTGTTTTCCGTGGCGGCGATTTTAGGCGTTGTTTTTGCCGGAGAGGGGGCGTCGGCATGGAAGGTAAGCGGGATGATACAACTTATGACGCTGCCGCTTGTGGCGTACAATTATTTTGAGATATTCCTGCCTTCGCTGCTGTTTAATATGATCATTCTGCCGCTCGTTCCGTTTGTTGTATTTGGCGGGATGTTAGGAGCGGGAGTGGGAATTTTTTGGAGAAGCTTTGCAAAGATAATCTTGATGCCGCCGCACTTTTTATTAACGCTGTTTGAACTTACGGGGCAATTTGCCGCCTCTTTTATCGGCATGACTTATGTCACGGGACGTCCCGGTATGGTGAAAATCTTTATCTATTATTTTTGTCTCGGCGTCTGGCTTGTTTTGAGAAACAGGAGAGGAAAAAGTGCGGAGAAAAACCGGAAGGCGTCAAAGCAGCGGATTGCTGCCGTAGGAAAAAAGATATGTAAAATGGCGGCGGGACTGTGCGTCCTTTGGGCGGTTCTTTCGTTTCACGTCCGGAAAAATACGAAGATTGACGTGCTGGATGTGGGACAGGGGGACGGTATCTGTATACAGGAAAAAGGCGGCGTTAACATTTTTATTGACGGAGGAAGCAGTGACGAAAAACAGCTCGGCGCTTATACAATCCTGCCTTATTTAAAGTGTAATGGTCTCTCTCGTGTGGATTACTGGTTTCTTTCACATGCAGATACGGATCATCTGTGCGGACTTTTAGAAGTTTTGGAGAACGGCTATCGGGTTTGCCGTCTTGTGCTTTCTGCTGAAGGGATTGTAAATGACAATGCGAAAAAGCTCATAGAGCTGGCAGAGCGGCAGGGAACGGAGGTGCTCTATATGAGTGCGGGAGAGCGTCTGCGGATGAAACACGGGGATTTATGCTGTATTTTTCCGGACAGGGAATATGAGTCAACGGATGTTAACGCAAAATCAATGGTTCTTTTATATGAGGAGAGGAGCTTTAAGGGACTTTTTACGGGAGATATCGGGAAGGAGGAGGAATACAGAATGTTAGAAAGGGCAAATTTTGGGCCGATAGATTTTTATAAGGCGGCGCATCACGGTTCTAAAAATTCTAACGGCGAAGAGTGGCTTGCGTATCTTCATCCGGCGGTTTCTGTTATTTCCTGTGCCGAGGGAAACAGCTACGGACATCCGGGGAAGGAGGCCGTGGAAAATATAGAGAATGCTGCAAGCGATATTTACTATACGATGGAAGGGGGACAGATCAGCGTTAGTTTGTCAGAACATCGGATGGAAATCACAAACTTCCGAAACCCGCTTGAAGTGCATCGTTACTCTGTGATAGAATAGATGCATGAAAATGATTGATGAAGATATTAAAAACGGTAATTTAAGACAGATATACCTTTTATACGGCGAGGAGAACTATTTAAAACGCCAGTACCGCGACAAATTGAAAAATGCCATTGTGCAGCCGGAAGACAATGTGAATTTTTCTGCTTTTGAGGGAAAGAATATTAGTCAGGGGGAATTGATTGATCTCTCGGAGACGCTCCCGTTTTTTGCGCCGAGACGGCTTATATTAGTAGAGAACAGCGGTTTTTTTAAAAATTCCACGCAGGAGCTTTCGGAGTATTTAAAATCCGTTCCGGAAACAACGTGTTTTCTCTTTGTGGAGGAAGAGGTGGATAAGCGTTCAAAAATGTACAAGGCAGTAAAGAATGCAGGAAGCATCGCCGTGTTTGACCGTCAGAAGGAGGATATTTTGATTCGTTGGATATCGGGCAGAATCAGACGGGAAAATAAAAATATAACAAACCAGGCGATGAAGCTTTTTTTGTCTATGGCGGGGGACGATATGGATAATATAGACAGGGAATTGGAGAAACTGCTCTGCTATTGCCTGGAGCGTGAGGCGATTCTTCCGGAGGATGTGGAGGCGGTCTGCTGCGGACAGATTCATAACCGGATATTTGATATGGTCAATGCGATTGCGCTTCGGGATCTTGGACGGGCGCTGCGGCTGTATTATGATCTTTTAGAATTAAAGGAGCCCCCGATGCGTATCTTGTTTTTGATTACAAGGCAGTTTCAGAACCTGTTTCATGTAAAGGCTTTGCGCGCGCAGGGGTTTGACGGCAGTGCCATTGCCGCAAAAACGGGCATCCAGCCGTTTTTGGTACAAAGGAATATCAAACAGGCGGGCAGTTTTACGCTGGGGCAGTTAAGGGACGCAGTTGAGGCGGCGGCTGCTGCCGAGACAGATATAAAGACAGGGCGTATGACGGACAGAATGGCAGTGGAATTGTTGATCGTGGGATATGGCTCACAGGCGGAGAGATAAAAATTGAAGGAAGAGCAGGGGGAGTTGGCATTGAATCCTGCAATATAAAAACCACCAGCATGACGGTACTGGTGGTTTTGTTATGTTCAATATCTATGATTTCAAAAAATGTTTAGGCAAGCTTATTTACAGCTTTTGCTAAACGGGAAATCTTTCTTGAAGAATTGTTTTTGTGGTAAACACCCTTGCTTGTAGCCTTGTTGATTTCGGCAGTAGCAGCAATTAAAGCGGCTGAAGCGGCAGCTTTGTCGTTTGCAGCGATAGCGGCGTCTACTTTTTTAATAGCGGTCTTTACCTTGGATCTGATCGCTTTGTTTCTTGCAGCTTTTGTCTCGTTTACAAGAATTCTCTTCTTTGCAGATTTAATGTTAGCCAATCCGTACACCTCCATTACAGTTCATAGTAAGTTGATGATTGTTTCATTAAATACGGACACGGTCGATTTAATCGAAACATACTAGAATAATATAGTTCATTCCATGTTATATGTCAATACATATTTTGAGATTTTTTGTAAAAAATATAGCTTATCAGCAATACGAGAAACGAATGTAAAAGGGAGTTAATGGAAGACATGTATGAGGTTCGTACGGATTTGGCGCTTGAGGCCAGAGAGAAATTTGAGGAAGACAATGTAGAGATAAAAGGTGTCCGCCTTGAGGAGGAAGAGGTGGCCGGGGACATCAAAATCGTAAAAGTAGTAATAGAGACGGAAAACGGTGCAAAGGCGATGGGAAAGCCGCGCGGAACGTATATTACATTAGAGGCGCCGAACATGATAGACGAGGATGAGGATTACCACAGAGAGATTTCCGAGCAGCTTGCAAGAATGCTGGCTTCCTTGCTGCCGGAGGGCAGTAAGGATATGTCGGTGCTTGTGGTAGGGCTTGGAAACAGGGAGGTGACGCCGGATGCGCTGGGTCCGAATGTGATTGACAATATTATGATCACGCGCCATATTATCAAAGAGTTCGGAACTTATGCGCTCGGAGAGGAACATACCAGGAAAATCAGCGGGATAGTGCCGGGAGTTATGGCACAGACCGGCATGGAGTCAGAGGAAATTATAAAAGGTGTGGTGGAGGAGACGAATCCCGACTGTATTATTGTGGTAGACGCACTTGCGGCGCGAAGTACAAAGCGCTTAAACCGTACCATACAGATTACGGATACCGGAATCAATCCGGGCTCCGGTGTGGGGAATCACAGGCATGCGATCAATCAGGAGGCAATGGGGGTTCCGGTCATCGCGATTGGAATCCCGACCGTTGTGGACGCCGCGACAATCGTTACGGATACTATGAGCGATTTGATAGGGGCGATGGCAGAATCAAGCCGCCTCAAGGGACTTGGCGGAACGCTTGAGACGCTGGATGAGATGGAAAAATATGAGTTGATACGCGAGCTTTTATCCCCGCATTTAAATGCATTTTTTGTGACGCCTAAAGATATTGATGAGGCTGTAAAGCGTTTGAGCTATACAATTTCCGAAGGGCTGAATATGACTTTTTCGGGAAGTTTTTTCAAACAGGCATAGACATGCCTGCACAATCATAAAATATAAATATTTCGGGAGTCATATGGGAGTGCTGCGGCATATGCACTCTCCTGACTTTGCAGGGGAAGGCGGATGAAAGCGGCACATGAAGGTCAGAAGGTCAAAAAGAAAAAAGCAAAACAGGAAATGGCTGGCAGCGGCAGGTATATTTTTTTGCTTTGTCGTGAGTATCGGGCAGTTTCGCGGTAAAGATATCACGTTAGCGGCGGCAATTGTAGATGAAGTAAAGCGGGGAGTTTATCAGAGCGCGGTCAAGAATTATATGCCGGGCTTTTATTACGGGATGTCGGGTCAAAAGACAGGTATGACGGCGTGGGAGTTTGTTTCCGAAAAGCTGTTGAAAATAATTCCCGTATACGGATATATAACAAGTCAGAAAACCTATGAAACACCGGCCGAAAGCGAGCTTTCTTATGAAGCAATTTTAAAGAGGGAGGCGCTGGATGAGAATTATATTGACGATGAGACAGGGGAAGTGATGCTGGCTGCATATTATGAAAATGAAGAAGAGCTTCTCTCACAGGCTCAGAGTGAAAATGTAAAAACAAGGGAGGAGAACCAAAAAGCCGGTGTGGAAAATCAGGAGGAGGCGGACGAAGAAGGTGAGCAGAAGGAGGAGCCGCCGGTGGAAGAACCTCAGGCGGGGCAGGGAGAGGAGACGCTTGCGGTCACGCAGGATATGATAGGAGACTTCCCGCTGCAGATGACGCCGCTTGTGAATTATCCAAGGGAAAAGTTAAATGATTTTGATTATCTGATTCAAAATTTTTATACGGTTGACAGGACGACGACGATCAACAGCAGTCAGCTAAAGGCGGGGGAGCTGTTGGCAAAGGATCTAAAACTAAAAGGAACCAACGAGCAGCCACAGATTTTGATTTATCATACACATTCCCAGGAGATGTACATAGATTCCACGCCGGAAGATTTAATGACGGGTGTTATGGGCTGCGGTGAATACCTGACGCAGATACTTACCGAAAAATACGGGCTGAATGTGCTTCATCATATGGGGCAGTATGATGTGGAAAAACGCGATTATGCCTATTCGAACGCTGCGCCGGCGCTTGAGACGCTTTTGGCACAAAATCCCAGCATTGAAGTGGTGATTGATCTTCACAGGGATGCGGTTCCTGAGGATGTACATATGGTGAGAAACGTACAGGGGATAGATATGGCGCCGGTTATGTTTTTTAACGGTTTGAGCAGGCTTGCGGATAAGGGGGACATTGAATACCTGAAGAATCCTTACATTGAGGATAATCTTGCGTTTTCCCTGCAGATGAAGCTTGCGGCGAGCGAATATTATCCGGAGCTGACGAGACCCGTTTATTTAAAAGGGTACCGCTACAATATGCATTATTGTCCGAAAACGCTATTGATTGAGCTTGGCGCGCAGACAAATACCTTCGGGGAGGCGAGAAACGCAATGGCGCCGCTTGCAGACCTGCTCCACAAGGTATTGTGTGAATAGGTATTACAGAAAATATGAAAAATATAGCAGGAAAGCTATTGTAAGAATTTGAAATATCGTTATAATAAATAGGGAGTATCTACAAAGGAGAGAAAAATATGGAATTTTCCAGTTTGGTGTTTTTATTTCGGTTTATGCCGGTAGTTTTATTATATTTTCTTTTGCCCGGCCGTTTCAGAAATCCGTTATTACTGATCGCAAGCGCGGTGTTTTATGCATTTGGAGAGCCGTTTTACATATTTTTGATTCTGATATCTGTATCGGGCAATTATCTGGCTGTTCGCGCAATGGACTGCATTGAGGTGGGAAGGAAAAAGAAGGTATTGCTTTGCATTCTCATTTGCGTAAATGTCGGCGTTCTTTTATTCTTTAAGTATACACCATACATAATGCCGTTAGGTATGAGCTTTTATACGTTTACGGTTTTATCTTACATACTGGATGTGTATTTTGGACATGCACCCGTGGAGAAGTCGTTTGTGGATGCGGGCGTCTATATGATGATGTTTCCAAAAATGATATCGGGTCCGATTGCACGTTATAGTACCATGCGCAGGGAAATAAAGAAGAACAGAGTCAGCCTTTCCGATATGGAAGCGGGCGTTACGGTTTTTATTGTGGGATTTGGTTTTAAGATGATCCTTGCAAATCATTTTGGGATGCTCTGGCATGATATTCGTTCGGCAGGCTTTGACAGTATTTCTACCGGTCTGGCATGGCTTGGCGTTGCCGGTTACAGTGCGCAGCTCTTTTTTGATTTTCAGGGCTATTCTCTGATGGCAATCGGTATCGGACGAATGTTTGGGTATCATCTGCCTTGTAATTTTAATCATCCGTATCGGGCGAGGAGTGTGGGAGAGTATTACAGAAGATGGCATATGACGCTGGGAGAGTGGTTTAAGTATTATCTGTATATTCCGCTTGGCGGGAACAGAAAGGGCGCATCAAGAACGGTGTTCAACTTGTTCGTCGTATGGCTTGTGACCGGAATCTGGCATGGCGCGACCGTGAATTTTTTGATTTGGGGTATGGCGCTGTTTGTTTTGATTGCGGGCGAAAAGCTGGTCTGGGGGAAATATTTGGCGAAAAATGCGGTGATTTCTCACCTCTATATTTGGTTTTTGATTCCGTTAACTTGGATTGTATTTGCGATTGATAATATCAAAGAGCTGGGAGTTTATTTTACGCGCCTTTTTCCGTTTTGGGGGTCGGCTTCTTATGTCAATCCGATGGATTTTACGCGTCATCTGAAGAATTATACGGTATTTTTTGTTCTGGCCGTCCTTGTATCGCTGCCTGTCACAGATAAGATCTGCCGCAAGTATCGCAACAGCAAAATCTGTAAGGCAATTTTGTTTATCTTGTTTGCGGTTTGTCTCTATGAAGCGGCAAGCGGAGCAAACAATCCGTTTTTGTATTTTCGGTTTTAAGGGGGATTATTTATGAATAAGTGGAAGAAATGTCCGCTGCTCACCTCAATTATTATTTTTATGCTTGCTGTCAGTGTGATCGGAGCGGTGGGAAGAGGCGGAATCTATGAGGAATACAAGGAGGACTGGCCAAAGTATCCGGTTGCAGCGGCAGTATTTTGGGGAATTGCCGACGGAAAATATCCGTGGACAAGGCTGGTTGAGCCAAACGAGCAGGAGTCGTTAACGGATACGGAGACTGTGGAGGCAATCAGTCTCCCTCAAAATACGGAGTTTATGGAGGAGGAGACGGAGTCTAAGCCAAAGGAGAAAAGTTATGAGTTTACCCATGTAGAGGAGGACTATTTTAGCGATGCGGTATTTATCGGGGATTCGAGAATTGTAGGGCTCCATGATTATTCCGGGTGGGATCATGCGACATATTATGCCAGCATCGGGCTTACGATTTACGATTTGTTTGATTCCCCGATTGTGGAGGAGAACGGAAGCAAGATAACGGTGGAGCAGGCGCTTAGCGAGCACCAGTTCGGAAAGGTTTTTCTGATGGTGGGCATTAATGAAATGGGAACCGGAACGGTAGACAGCTTCATGAAAGTATATGAGGAAGCGGTGCGTCACTTAAGAGAGCTGCAGCCGGACGCAATCATTTTTGTGCAGGGAATTATGTATGTAAAACAGGAGAAGTCGGAGACGGATCCGATTTTTAACAATCCGAATATTCAGGAGCGAAATGACAGGATTGCAAAGCTTGCCGATAACCGTGATATTTTTTATATAGATGTAAATGAGGTTGTGACAGATGAAACAGGGAACTTAAATCCTGAATATACATATGATGAAATTCATCTGCTTGGAAAGTATTACAGCATCTGGACAGAATTTTTAAAGGAACATGGAATCGTGAAGGAGGATCAGGCGGATGGCAGTTGACCAGAGTAAAATCAGAAATTTTTGTATTATTGCACATATAGATCATGGGAAATCCACGCTGGCGGACCGTATTATTGAAATGACAGGCCTGTTGACCAGCCGTGAGATGCAGGCTCAGGTTCTTGACAATATGGATTTGGAGAGGGAGCGCGGAATTACCATCAAATCCCAGGCGGTCCGTATCGTATATAAAGCGAAAGACGGGGAAGAATATATTTTTAATCTGATTGATACGCCGGGACATGTTGATTTTACCTACGAGGTGTCAAGAAGCCTTGCAGCCTGTGACGGGGCTGTTCTCGTGGTAGACGCGGCGCAGGGAATTGAGGCGCAGACGCTGGCGAATGTTTATCTTGCGCTGGATCATGATCTGGAGGTGATTCCGGTAATCAATAAAATTGATCTGCCAAGCGCCGACCCTGATCGGGTTGTGGATGAGATTGAAGATGTTATCGGGATTGAGGCGCAGGACGCGCCGCAGATATCGGCGAAAACAGGGCTGAATGTGGAGGATGTGCTGGAGCAGATCGTGACAAAGCTTCCGGCTCCGGCCGGCGACAAAAATGCGCCGCTTAAGGCGTTGATTTTTGATTCCCTGTATGATGCGTATAAAGGCGTAATCGTATTCTGCCGAATTAGAGAGGGAAGCGTAAAGGCGGGAATGCCGATTAAGATGATGGCCACAAATGCCGTCGCCGACGTTGTGGAAGTCGGATATTTCGGCGCGGGACAGTTTATCCCATGTGAAGAATTGTCAGCGGGTATGGTGGGGTATATTACCGCAAGCTTAAAGAACGTGAAGGATACGCGTGTGGGCGACACAATAACAAGCGCCGCGCATCCGTGCGATATGCCGCTGCCGGGCTATAAGAAGGTCAATCCGATGGTGTATTGCGGCCTTTATCCGGCGGATGGGGCAAAATATCCCGATCTGCGCGATGCATTGGAAAAGCTTCAGCTAAACGATGCGGCGCTGCAGTTTGAACCGGAGACCTCTATTGCGCTTGGCTTTGGTTTCCGCTGCGGTTTTCTTGGCCTTTTACATTTAGAGGTCGTGCAGGAGCGTCTGGAGAGAGAATATAATCTGGATCTTGTGACCACAGCGCCCGGGGTAGTCTATAAAGTACACAAGACAGACGGTACGGTGATTGATCTGACGAATCCGTCCAATCTGCCGGATCCGTCGGAAATTGAGTTTATGGAGGAGCCTTACGTGTCGGCCGAGATTATGGTCACCAGCGAATATGTGGGCGCTATCATGGATCTGTGCCAGGAACGCAGAGGAATCTATGTCAGTATGGAATATATTGAGCAGACGCGCGCGCTTATCAAATACGATCTGCCGTTAAATGAGATTATCTATGACTTTTTTGATGCACTAAAGTCGCGTTCCAGAGGATATGCGTCGTTTGATTATGAGATGAAGGGATATGAGCGTTCCGAGCTTGTGAAGTTGGATATCTTAATTAATAAGGAGGCGGTGGATGCGCTCTCGTTTATTGTATTTAAGGATACGGCCTATGAACGCGGCAGAAAGATGTGTGAAAAGTTAAAGGAAGAGATACCGAGGCATTTGTTTGAGATACCGATTCAGGCTGCCATAGGAAGTAAGGTGATTGCGCGGGAGACGGTGAAGGCGATGCGCAAGGATGTGCTTGCTAAGTGTTATGGCGGCGATATTACGCGTAAGCGTAAGCTTTTGGAAAAGCAGAAGGAAGGAAAAAAGAGGATGCGTCAGGTGGGAAATGTAGAGATTCCGCAGGAAGCATTTATGAGCGTACTGAAATTGGATGACAACTAAGGGGGAGCCACGGATGAAAAAAGAGCTGGAAATCTATGTGCATATACCGTTTTGTATGAGAAAATGCAGTTACTGTGACTTTTTGTCGGCTCCTGCGGATGAGACGACGCAGAATCATTATGTGGCGGCGCTTCTTCGGGAAATCCGGTATTATGGCGAATTGTGTAGGGACCGTGAGGTCTCTACAATTTATATAGGGGGAGGAACGCCCTCCTGGCTGCAAGCGGTTTATATAGAGCTTATTATAAAACAGCTTCGTGTGAGCTTTGCGATACGAAAGGATGCGGAAATAAGTATAGAGTGCAATCCGGGGACACTCACAAAAGAAAAGCTGGTCACATATTTGGGATGCGGGGTAAACCGGCTGAGCATCGGGCTGCAGTCTGCTTTAAATGAGGAATTGAAGCTGTTGGGAAGAGTGCACACTTATGAACAGTTTGTGAGAAATTACGAATTGGCGAGAGAGGTGGGATTTCGTAACATCAGCGTAGATTTGATGAGCGCCCTGCCGTATCAGACACCGCAGAAGTTCCTGAACTCATTAAGACAGGTAATTGCGTTAAGGCCGGAACACATATCGGTATATTCGCTGATAATTGAGAAGGGAACCCCGTTTTATGACAAATACAAATTTGATGTCGTAAAGAAAGAGGCAGGCATGGCGACGGAGAGCCTTCCGAGTGAGGACGTCGAGTATGAAATTTTCCAGAGGTCGAAGGAACTTTTAAAGTCGAACGGATATCGTCGTTACGAGGTGTCGAATTTTGCGAAGCCGTCGTATGAAAGCCGTCATAATATCGGCTATTGGAAGCGGAGTGATTATCTGGGGCTGGGGATAGGCGCGGCATCGCTGATTGATAATGTCCGTTATTCAAACACAAAAAGCCTTGATATATATATAGAAGAAACAAAACGGATACGAAGAGATCCTGCCGAGTGGGAAGGGACGGATAACGGCAGAATCGGAAGAATCAATCTGCACGAGGAGGCAGATCTTATCGAGCGGAACGGGCAGATTGAGGAATTTATGTTCTTAGGACTGCGCATGACAGACGGGATTACAAGAAAAGATTTTGAAGAAAACTTTCATATGCCGATAGAGGCTATTTATGGAGATGTTCTCGCGCGGTTTGCGGGAGAGGGACTGATTGAGAGGAAGGAGGGCTTTGTAAGGCTGACGGAGCAGGGAATGGATGTGAGTAATTATGTGCTGGCGCATTTTTTGATGGATTGAGATGGGGAGATTCCGTTCGTTATCCGGGACGGACGCCGGGAAACAACCGAATAATTTGAAAATTTGAAAATAAAATGAAAAATGGTGTTGACAAAAAAAAACGTTGGTGCTATCTTATTTACATACCAATTAGCACTCTTTTGAGTTGAGTGCTAACAAAACGCTCATATCTTACTGTACAGTTTTAATTACAGTAGGTGAATGTGTAGAAAAAAGCGTCGATTTCAGGAGTGATGGAATGAGCGAACAGGAATTGGATGAACGAAAAACGAAAATATTACATGCAATTATAAAAAATTACATGGAGACGGGTGAGCCGGTCGGTTCGAGAACAATTTCAAAGTATACGGATTTAAATTTGAGTTCTGCGACAATCCGCAATGAGATGGCGGATTTGGAGGAGCTGGGATATATTTTACAGCCGCATACCTCGGCGGGACGGATTCCTTCCGATAAGGGATACCGATTCTATGTGGACCATTTGATTGAGCAGAAGGACAGAGAAGTTTCCGAGATGAAGGAATTTGTGATTGAGCATACGGAAAAGATGGAGCGTGTTCTAAAGCAGATGGCAAAGCTTTTGGCAAACAATACGAATTATGCGAGCATTATTACGGCACCGCAGGTTCATTCCAATAAAGTAAAGTTTTTGCAGTTATCAAATGTAGATGCTTCACATATTCTTGCAGTAGTTGTGTTGGAAGGCAATATCGTAAAAAATAAAATCATAGATGTGGAAGAGCCGATAGATAACGAGCAGATGCTAAAGCTGAATATCCTTTTAAATACAAATCTGACCGGCCTTTCGATAGATCAGATTAATCTGGGAACGATTGCCGTTCTGAAGGAGAAGGCGGGAATACACAGTAATATCATCAGCGACGTTTTAGACGCCGTAGCCGAGGCAATCAGTGAGGACGAGGATTTGGAGATATATACGAGCGGAGCGACGAATATCTTAAAATATCCTGAGCTGTCCGATTCGGGGAGGGTAAGTGAACTTTTAACAGAATTTGAGGAGAAAAATCAGTTGGTAAGTCTGGTTACCGAGCATTTTTCGGAGGAAGAAAATACAGGTATTCAGGTTTATATAGGAAATGAGGCCCCAATTCAGACAATGAAGGACTGCAGTATTGTGACAGCCACATATGAACTTGGGGAGGGCGTTAAGGGAACCATCGGCATTATAGGGCCGAAGAGAATGGATTACGAGAACGTCATGGATAATTTGAAAACGTTAAAAGCACAGCTTGACGGCATCTGGAAGAAGCCCAAAAGCTAGAAAGGTGGTTGTAAAGTGACAGATACGAATACAGAGAAGGATGTGGAACTGGAAGAGGTTATAGAGGAGACGCCGGAGACGGCGCAGGACTTGGAAGAGACGGTATCCGATACGGAACCGGAATCTGATGTTTCGGCAGAGGATGCGGACACATCGGAGGAATCAGAAAAGGGAGATGGCAAAAAAGGTATATTTAAGAAAAAAGAGAAGAAAGATAAAAGAGATGAACAGATTGAAGAGCTGAATGACAAATTAAAGCGTCAGATGGCAGAATTTGATAACTTCCGGAAGCGCACCGACAAAGAGAAATCGCAGATGTATGATATGGGCGCAAAGAGTATTGTAGAAAAAATCCTTCCGGTGATTGATAATTTTGAGAGAGGTCTTGCGGCGGTGCCCGAGGAGGAAAGAGACAATGCTTTTGTGGACGGCATGGATAAAATTTACAAACAGATGCTTTCCATGTTATCGGAAGCGGGCGTAGTGCAAATTGAAGCGGTCGGGAAGGAGTTTGACCCGAATCTTCATAACGCGGTAATGCATGTGGAGCTTGAGGAAGCGGGCGAGAATACAATCGTAGAAGAATTTCAAAAAGGTTATATGTACCATGACACTGTCGTTCGCCACAGTATGGTAAAGGTTGCAAATTAATTTTGGTAAATATAAGCAGGAGGTAATAATTATGAGTAAGATTATTGGTATTGATTTAGGAACAACAAACAGCTGTGTAGCAGTTATGGAGGGCGGAAAGCCGACCGTTATTGCGAATCAGGAGGGTGCAAGAACCACACCGTCAATTGTAGCATTTACAAAGACCGGAGAGAGATTGGTAGGTGAGCCGGCAAAGCGTCAGGCAGTTACGAATGCAGAGAAAACAATTTCTTCTATTAAGAGAAATATGGGAACCGATTATAAAAAGAGCATTGACGATAAGCAGTATTCACCGCAGCAGATATCTGCGATGATTCTTCAGAAATTAAAAGCGGATGCGGAAGGGTATTTAGGTGAGAAGGTATCGGAGGCGGTTATTACCGTTCCTGCATATTTTAACGATGCACAGCGTCAGGCTACAAAGGATGCTGGTAAAATTGCCGGACTGGATGTAAAGCGTATTATCAACGAGCCGACGGCAGCAGCCTTAGCTTATGGTCTTGATAATGAGAAAGAGCAGAAAATCATGGTATATGACCTTGGCGGCGGTACATTTGACGTTTCTATCATTGAGATCGGCGACGGTGTAATTGAAGTACTGGCGACAAGCGGTGACAACAGGCTCGGCGGCGACGATTTTGACCAGAAGGTTACCGACTGGATGATTGCGGAGTTTAAGAAAGCAGAGGGTGTGGACTTATCGGCAGATAAGATGGCTCTTCAGAGATTGAAAGAGGCGGCGGAGAAGGCGAAAAAGGAACTCTCCTCCGCAACAACGACAAATATCAATCTTCCGTTTATCACGGCGACAGCCGAGGGACCGAAGCACTTTGACATGAACCTTACAAGAGCAAAATTCGACGAGCTGACACATGATCTTGTGGAAAGAACGGCGGGTCCGGTACAGAATGCGTTAAAGGATGCGGGACTTACGGCTTCTGAGCTGGGCCAGGTATTGTTAGTCGGCGGTTCCACGCGTATTCCGGCTGTACAGGATAAGGTAAAACAGCTGACAGGCAAGGAGCCGAGCAAATCCTTGAATCCGGATGAGTGCGTTGCAATCGGAGCTTCCATTCAGGGCGGTAAGCTGGCCGGAGATGCAGGCGCAGGCGAGATTCTGTTACTGGATGTAACACCGCTGTCATTGTCTATTGAGACGATGGGAGGCGTTGCGACAAGACTGATTGAGAGAAATACAACAATTCCTACTAAGAAGAGCCAGATTTTCTCAACGGCCGCAGACAATCAGACAGCCGTGGATATCAACGTCGTACAGGGTGAAAGACAGTTTGCGAGAGATAACAAATCGCTTGGACAGTTCCGTCTGGACGGAATCCCGCCTGCACGCCGTGGAGTTCCGCAGATTGAGGTTACCTTCGATATTGATGCGAACGGAATCGTAAACGTATCTGCAAAGGACTTGGGAACAGGAAAAGAGCAGCATATTACAATTACGGCAGGATCCAATATGTCGGATGAGGATATTGATAAGGCAGTAAAAGAGGCCGCTGAATACGAGGCGCAGGATAAGAAGCGGAAAGAGGCAATTGATACAAGAAATGATGCGGATGCTTTTGTGTTCCAGACAGAGAAAGCTTTAGAAGAGGTTGGAGCAAACCTTGATCCGGCAGATAAGACGGCGGTAGAGGCAGATTTGAGCGCGTTGAAGGCTTTGGTGGAGGCTCATCCTGAAGCAGAAAATATGTCGGATGATCAGGTGGCAGAGATGAAGGCCGCAAAGGAAAAGCTGATGGAAAGCGCACAGAAGGTATTTGCGAAGATGTACGAGAATGCACAGGCAGCACAGGGAGGCGCAGGTCCGGATATGGGTCCTGATATGAACGCAGGCGGAGCCGATGATGTTGTCGATGCAGATTACAAAGAGGTATAAAAAGCTACGAATGAGCAGTATTTCGAATATCTTTCGGGAGGTTTGGATTTGCCGGTGGCTCAATGAAGACTTGGAATCATTTTCGTGATTCCAAGTCTGTGTGTAAAAGTCAGGAAAACGGCGGGAAATAAAAGAGGGAATAAATCATGGCAGAGCAAAAAAGAGATTATTATGAAGTGCTGGGAGTGGATCGGGGCGCGGATGATGCGGCAATCAAAAAGGCATATCGTGCCCTTGCGAAGAAATATCATCCTGATATGAATCCGGGAGATAAGGAAGCTGAAAAAAAGTTTAAGGAGGCATCCGAGGCATACGCCGTTTTAAGCGATGCGGATAAAAGAAGACAGTACGATCAGTTCGGTCATGCGGCGTTTGAGGGCGGAGCAGGTGGAGCAGGCGGCTTTGATTTTTCCGGTATGGATATGGGAGACATTTTCGGAGATATTTTCGGAGATTTCTTCGGAGGAGGAAGAAGCAGACGCGCGAACAACGGGCCGATGCGCGGGGCGAATCTGCGTGCCAGCGTGAGGATTACCTTTGAGGAGGCTGTTTTTGGCTGTGAAAAAGAGATAGAAATCACCTTGAAGGATGAGTGCAAGACGTGTAAGGGAACAGGCGCGAAGCCGGGAACCTCTCCTGAGACGTGTACAAAGTGCGGCGGAAAAGGAAAGGTTATGTATACGCAGCAGTCATTGTTTGGCATGGTACAGAATGTACAGACTTGTCCGGAGTGCAACGGTACCGGCAAAATCGTAAAAGAAAAATGTTCGGACTGCCACGGCTCCGGCTATATTGCAAGCCGCAAGCGGATTAAAGTCAGCATCCCTGCCGGTATAGATAACGGACAGAGTGTCCGTATCAGGGAAAAGGGAGAGCCGGGCGTAAACGGAGGACCGAGAGGCGATTTGCTGGTGGAGGTTGTCGTATCGAGACATCCTATTTTCCAGCGGCAGGATATGAATATCTATTCTACGGCGCCGATCAGCTTTGTACAGGCGGCGCTTGGCGGCGAGGTGAAAATCAATACGGTAGACGGAGATATTGTATATGAAGTCAAACCGGGAACCCAGACAGATACCAAGATTCGCCTGAAAGGAAAGGGTGTGCCGTCCCTCAGGAACAAATCGGTTCGCGGCGACCATTATGTGACGCTTGTTGTGCAGGTTCCGACAGGCCTGAACGAAGCGGCAAAGGAGGCGCTGCGTACATTCGACGCGGAGACAGGCAATACACTAAGGACAAAGACGGCCGGTGAAGAAAAAAAGAAAAAGAAAGGCTTTATGGATAAGCTCAAGGAGACGCTTGACGATATTTGAAGCGTGATAAGTCCTCCTGGCGGGTGACGGTGCGGCTGTTCTCACAGATGTAATGTGCATTCTGCATAATTTTACACAGATAGACGGGCATAAAAGTTGAAAAATGTGCAATTTTTACGGATATTGTCGTTTTTGCTTGCAGAAAGAAACTATATGTTGTATACTAAGTGCGATTCGTTGATTTTTTGCACCATATGTAGATTGCCATATGTGAGAAAAAGGAGCTGGATTTATGAAGCAGCCTGTAATAATAAAAGAGAAACAGGATGAGAGGAAGAAGTTTGAACAGTGGTGTTTCAAACAGACCGTAGAGATTGAACATACTAAGCAGGAGCTGGAGGATGCGAGAAAAGAGCTTGCGGAAGAGAAAAGAAAGGTAGAAGACGAGAGGCGTTCGATTGAATGGGACAGACGCGCTCTGCTTCACAGACGTGAAAGCGAGGATGCCCGCATCAAACAACAGCAGCAGCTTTTTGATATGAAATGGAAGATATTAGAGGAGGAGCTGTCGAAGCTTGCGCAGGAGAAGCAGCAGCTGCAGCGACAAAAGGAGTTCTACTGCAGAGTGGATGATTATCAGAAAAACGGAAGCCAGCATAGAGGCGTTTCTAATATTGTCAGAGGCGAGCTGTTTTTTATCGGCGTTTCCGATGAATCCTCTCTAAAGCGGCGTTATAAGGATTTGATAAAAATATATCATCCCGATAACCTTGCCGGAGATACCGGAACAATTCAGGAGATTAACCGGGAGTATGACAAATTAAAAAGAAAATTAGGTTGATTCTTACGAACAGGGACTGTTGCATAAAAGTTGATTTTGTGCAGCGGTCTCTGTTTTGGTTGCCATGCATCTGGAGGAAGCTGCCGGTGGCAGGTTCCGTAAGTTTTTGAGACATGTTAGTCAGTCCGTGAAGCGTAACAGTGAAGTCGAAGGCTGAACTGTTACCGTGAAGCACAGCAATTTCGCATAACATCTACCCGAAACTGTGAAATTATAGTATAATTTAAAAGATGTGAATTATTTTGTTTATTTATTTAAGTAAGAAAACAAATGAAAATACAGGGAGATGGAAAGGAGAGAAAATGGACAAGAAAGGAACAAAGGCAGGAAAGAGGATTTTGGCGTTGCTGGTGTCGGCACTGTTGACCACACAGAGCGTATGGGTGCCGGCGGAGACTATGGAAGAAGAGGAACCGGGATATCCGATGAGTCCCATGCATCACTGCACGGGAAAAAGTGACGGAACGGATATCACGGACTGGAAATATATTTATTTTGGCAGCTATCCGCAGACTGAGGTTACGGGAGCCGCACTTGCTACCGAGATTGTGGGAGCCGCCTATGATGCGAACAATGATGCATGGGTAAACGGGCGAAAATACCGCAGAGTCAGCAGGAGCGATGCCAATTACGGCGCGTATTTTGGAGACAGGGAGTACCGCTATTTCAGATGGGAGCGAATTAAGTGGCGGGTACTTAAGGATAATGGGAATACGCTGTATGTGATGGCGGATAATGCTTTAGACTGTAAGGATTACAATGAAGAATATGTGTCTGTCACATGGGAGGAGTCTACGCTCTGCGATTGGCTGAACGGCAATTTCTATGAGACGGCGTTGAGTGAAAAGGAACAGAGTGCGGCCGTATCATTGCCTTATGTAAAGACCGACATTTCGGAGGGACAAGAAGGACAGAAAGATAAGGTTGGTCTGCTTTCTGTCCGGGAGGCGGCGGACCCTGCATATGGTTTTTGTGAAAAAAATGGTATATGTTCTGTGAGCCGATGGCTGCAGGCGAGCGATTATGCACATGCGATGGGCGTGTATACTTACGGCGATAGCTATACAAACGGAAATGCCAACTGTTTTTGGTGGCTGCGCACGCAGGGAGGAGATGAAAAACGCGCTTTATCGGTTCACAATTATGGCTACCTCACCGGAGACGGGGATTATGTCGATGATAATAACAACGCCTGTGTTCCGGTTATGTGCATTGACAAGTCGTCCGAATATTGGTTTGTTACGGATGACGGCACAAGCGGCGAAGGGGGAGGCATAGAAACGAATCCTCCGGATGAAGGAGAGCAGCAGCCGGATACGGAGCAGAAACCGGAAAAACCGGATCAGGGAGATGGAAGCCAAAGTACGGAAACGGAGGGAGAGCAGGGGACGATTGATGGTACGGATAAAAACGGCGACGGCACAGGCAAAAATATAAAAGTGAAAAAGATTTCTATTCAGCTGCCTTCTAAAAAGCTTGCGGCGGGCAGGAAAATAAAATTAACGGCAAAAGTTGCGCCTGGCAACGCGACAGATTCCGGGGTGACATGGGGAACTGCGAGCAATAATGCTACGATTGACCGGAACGGAAATCTTATATTGAACAAAAAGGCTGCGGGAAAAAAGATCATAATTACGGCTACGGCAAATGACGGAAGCGGCAGGAGCGCATATTGCAGAATCACGGTTATGAAGAATGCCGTAAAGAGCGTAAAGCTTTCGGCGCCAAAGAAAACACTGAAAGCCGGAAGAACTATGAAATTAAAAGCAATAGTAAAGACTACCGGGAAGAAGGCGAATAAAACCTTGAAATGGACAAGCTCCAATCCAAGATATGCCACAGTCAGCAAGTCCGGCACGCTCAAGGCGAAGAAGGCGGGAAAGGGAAAGAAAGTTACGGTTATGGCAAGGTCCGTGGACGGAACGGATAAAAAGGCGAAAGTGACAATTGCGATAAAGTGATAAATTCCGGAGAGAAAGACATTGGTCAGCGAGAGGGCAGGCAATGATGGACAAAGGATAAATTAGTAAGATTCTTAAATGTGAGTTGATCACATACATAGCCTCCGGTTTCTGGTAGAATATAGTCAAATACCCGCAGGGCACTTTACCCGCAGGGCACTTAGCGCGGCTGCCTGGCTCATTGCTCGCGGGAATAAAAGAGTTCTGCAAGTCATAGGAGGAGTAAGATATGCCGTCAAAAAAATATGCAGTTGTAGATAAAGAGCGATGTGTTGCCTGTGGGGCATGCACGAAAGAATGTCCGAGGGATGCCATTGCAGTATGGCGCGGATGTTATGCCGTTGTGGATAAAAGAATCTGTGTTGGATGCGGGAAATGCGCCGGAACCTGTCCGGCAGGATGTATTTTGACAGTTGACAGGGAGGTGGAGTGATGAAAAAGACACGTTGGTACGATTACCTGTGGATATGGTCGATTCTGTATTTTGCGTTGGGGTTTTTCAATATTTTTTTCGCGTGGCTTGGGATGATTGATTTTCTGGTTCCGATTATTATTGCCATTGTTGGAGGAAACAAATGGTTTTGCAATAATCTGTGCGGAAGAGGGCAGCTATTCAATCTTATCGGAAAGAAACTGAAATGTTCGCGGAACAAACCCGCGCCTAAGTGGATCGCTTCAAAATGGTTTCGATACGGTTTTTTAGTATTCTTTTTGACAATGTTTGGAAACATGATATTTCAGACCTGGCTGGTTGGCAGCGGAGCGTCATCCTTAAAAGAAGCCGTTAAACTCTTTTGGACATTTAGAGTTCCGTGGTCTTGGGCATATTCTGCCGGGAAGGTTCCGGACTGGGTTGCTCAGTTTAGTTTTGGATTTTATAGCCTGATGCTGACGTCTGCGTTGATTGGATTGATAGTTATGGCACTGTATAAGCCGAGAACATGGTGTACTTTCTGTCCTATGGGAACTATGACGCAATCCATTTGTAAAATCAGGAACAAGGATACAGAATCAGCCATATGATCATATGAAGGAGGACAAAGATGGGTTTTTCTTTAGATGTAAATGTTCCGGTGGTAACAGTGTTTTTACAGGGGCTTGTCAGTTTTTTTTCGCCCTGTGTCCTGCCGCTTTTACCGCTTTACATTGGATATTTGTCAGGGGGAACCGGCAACATAGGAGAGGATGGAAGAATTTCTTATAAGCGTGGCAGAGTAATGGTAAATACCTTGTTTTTTGTGTTGGGGATCAGTTTTGCCTTTCTGCTTTTGGGTTTGGGAATGACGGCTCTGGGGAAGTTTTTTAACCGCAACCAGCTGATGTTTGCCCGGATTGGCGGAATTTTGGTTTTTTTCTTTGGACTGTATCAATTGGGCGTTTTCGGGACATCTTCCGTATTGGCAAGAGAACATCGGCTTCCGGTTCGTCTGGATCGTATGGCGATGTCTCCTGTTACCGCATTGGTTATGGGATTTACCTTCAGCTTTGCATGGACGCCTTGCGTGGGGCCGGCGCTGGCCAGCGTGCTGATTATGGTTTCATCGGCATCTACCCAGGCAGCCGGGATTATGCTGATAGGAGTTTATACTTTGGGATTTGTACTGCCTTTTTTGGCTGTGGGTTTGTTTACTGCTTCTCTGCTGGATTTTTTCAAAAAACATAACCGGATTGTAAAATATACAGTGAAAATAGGCGGAATTCTAATGTTGCTTATGGGAATTCTGATGTTTACAGGGAAAATGAACTCTATAACAGGGTATTTGTCCGCAGTCTCATCATCAGACCAACAGGAAAATATTTCAACACAGGATTCATCGGAGGGAACAACCTCGCCGGAAAAGGCTTCGGAACAACAGCTTCCTTCCGCCTTAGATTTCACCTTGACAGATCAATATGGTAACAGCCATACGTTGTCGGATTATAAAGGTAAGACAGTATTCCTTAACTTTTGGGCTACATGGTGTCCTCCTTGCCGCGCGGAAATGCCGGATATTCAGAAAATCTACGAATCTTATCAGGAAAACGGAGACGATTCACTGGTTATTTTAGGTGTCGCAGGCCCCGGTCAGGGACAGGAAATGACAGTGGAAGGGATTGCCGGTTTCCTGGAGGAGAACGGATATACATATCCGGTAGTGATGGATACGACAGGCGAGCAGTTTACAAACTATGGGGTTTATTCTCTCCCAACCACGTATATGATTGACAAAGACGGGAAGGTATTCGGTTATGTAAGCGGACAGCTCAGTGAGGAAATGATGATTAGTATTATTGAACAGACGATGGAAGGGAAACGGCGTTAAAGCCGAGAAAACGCTGTGCATCATACGGCGGCGTAAAAGGCCGGCAGGTGAACGAATCATCTGCCGGCTGTTTGATATTTTTTGTTCTTACAGGTTTCTTGTCAAAATCTTACTTTTTTCCACAAAGTCTTCAACGGTGAGAAATCCAAGCCGTTTCATTAGATCGGCGACGTAAGGATTTTCCGCAGGTGTGTGGAACGGGGAAGCTGCGGCGTAATCGTTAATGTTTTTCTTACATTGCTCGGTGGGTATGACACGTTTGGGTCCGCCTGCGCAGCCGCCGTCACAGGCCATTCCTTCAAAGAAGTTTCCATTGATATCACCGGAAAGAATTTCAGAGAGCAGCGCCTTGCAGTTTGCCACGCCGTTTGCAGTGACCGGAGAAAAATTGTATTCAGGGTGCAGGCTTTTTACACATTCTCCGACGGCCTTGCTGACGCCTCCGGTACGTCCGTAGAGCCGGCCGGCAGTGGAGGAGTGTTCCCGTTTTTCTTCTTTCATGGCAGAAAAATCAATCTGAAATACTTCAAGCATATCGTTTAATTCCTCAAAGGTCAGCACGCAGTCGATGGCCGGCGCAAGCTCGGGGTCTCTTGCCTCGGCTTTTTTTGCAAGGCAGGGTCCGATAAAAATGGTTTTGCAGTCAGGATGCAGCTCCTTTACAATTCGTCCGCAGGCGATCATCGGAGAGACGGAGGGCGGAAGATGGGAGACAATCTTTGAGAAGTCCTTTCGTATCATTCCTATCCACACAGGGCAGCAGCAGCTTGTAAGCTGAAAGCTTTCCGGTGAATGGATATTTTCGGTAAATTCCAAAGACTCCTTTAGGGTGAGGATGTCCGCAAAGGCGGCGACTTCAAGCATACCGGTAAAACCTATCTGCTTTAGCGCAGGGCGAAGCCTTGAGGGAGTGGCGTCTTCCCCGAATTGTCCGACGAAGGCGGGAGCCATTAATGCGTAGACCGGATGCGCAGCGTCCTTTAGCAGTTCGATTGCGGTGACCGTGTCTTTGCTCAGGGCCAGATTTTCGTCCTTGCACGCCTTGATGCATTCTCCGCAGCCGCTGCACAGCTCCGAGCGTATTGTAACCGTGCCGTTTTCTACCTGCATGGCCTCAAAAATGCAGGCCGAAACGCAGGCGGGATCTTCACAGTTGCAGTCGTGTTTCCGGCGGATGAGGGGATGTTCCTTCGGGTGCAGCAGACAGTCCAGCTGTCCCTTATCATAGCTGCCCTCCAAAAGAGTCAGCTTCTCGTTTTTTGCTTTTGCAGTAATCACCTTTTTATACAATTCATCAAATGTCATAGATCATTCACTCCTTTTATTATAATATTTGCAGAAAAATCAATTCTATGCTAATATGGTTTCATATGCGGATTTGAAAAAGAGGAAAAATGCGATGAAATGGAATAAATATACGATTGAAACGACAACGGAGGCAGAAGATTTTATTAGTATGATGTTGGACGAACTTGGCATAGAGGGAATAGAGATTGAGGATAATGTTCCGCTGACAGAGGAAGAACAGGCGGGGATGTTTATCGACTTTCCGCCAACTCTGCCAAGGGATGACGGGACAAGCCGCATCAGCTTTTATCTGGATGCTGATGCAGAGCAGGAAGAGCTTGTGAGAAAGGTGAAAGAAGGGCTTGAAAAGCTGCGCCAAATGACAGACGTGGGATCCGGTGTGATTACAAGCGGCGAGACGGAAGACGTGGACTGGATGAACAACTGGAAGCAATATTTTCAGTCATTTTATATTGATAATATCCTAATCAAGCCGACCTGGGAGGAGCTTAAGGAGGAGGATCGCGATAAGTTTCTGATAGAGATTGATCCGGGCGTTTCCTTTGGGACAGGCAAGCATGAGACGACGCAGCTTTGTATCCGCCAGCTTTGCAAATATATAACGGGGAGCGAGAGAGTGCTTGACGTGGGATGCGGGAGCGGGATCCTATCGATAGCGGCGTTAAAGCTTGGGGCGGCTCATGTAGTGGGGACCGATATTGACGAGAACTGCATGGCCTCTACCCGTGAGAATATGCAGGTCAATCATCTTGATAAGACTATGGGTGAATTTTATATCGGAAACCTGATTGACGATGCAAAGCTGCAGGAGACAGTAGGAACGGGCTATGATATCGTGGTTGCCAATATTTTGGCGGATGTGATTATCCCGATGGCGCCTGTGATTCCCGCAAGGCTGAAGGAGGGCGGTGTTTTTATAACCTCCGGAATTATAGATTTTAAAGAAAACGAAGTGAAAGCTGCCATAGAAGAGGCGGGACTGCAAATATTGGAAATCAACCGTCAGGGCGAATGGGTAAATATAACCGCGAGGAAATGAGATGCATCAGTTTTTTATAGAGGATAGCCAGATCGGAAAAGAATATGTGACGATTACCGGCGCAGATGTGAAGCACATAAGAAATGTGCTGCGCATGCGACAGGGTGAGAGGATACGGGTCAGCAGCCAGTCAGGAGAAAATTATTTTTGCAGCATTGCCGAGATCGGAGAAGAGTTTGTCCAGGCGGATATCATCTCTAAGGATGCACCGGGGACGGAGCTGCCGTCAAAAATCTATCTTTTTCAGGCGCTTCCCAAGGGAGACCGGATGGAGACGGTGATTGAAAAGGCGGTCGAGCTTGGCGTTTACGAGATTATACCGGTAGCGATGAAATACTGTGTCGTCAGGCTGGACGAGAAAAAAGCGATGAATAAGGTGAAGCGCTATCAGGCGATTGCAGAAAGCGCTGCGAAGCAGTCCAAGCGCAGCATGATTCCTCACATACATGAGGTGATGAGCTATAAAGAGGCGGTTGCCTATGCTAAAAATTGTGATGTCTGCATTGTGCCGTATGAAAATGAGATGGGGATGGCGGGTACCGCGGAAGTACTAAACAAAATTAAGCCGGGACGCTCCGTAAGTATTATCATCGGACCGGAGGGCGGATTTGCGGAGGAAGAGATTGCGGCGGTAAGAGATACGATGGAGGTAATCTCGCTTGGAAAGCGTATTCTGCGCACAGATACGGCGGCAATTGCCGCTATGTCCATAGTAATGCTGACGCTTGAAGGGGCGTCATATGAAGAATAATACGGAAGGAAAGAAGAATGGAAGCATATTTGGATAATTCTGCGACGACGCAGTGCGGAAAGCAGGCGTGCGATATCATGGTGCGGCTGTTGACACAGGATTACGGGAATCCGTCGTCACTGCACTTAAAAGGAGTGGAGGCAGAAAGGTATGTAAAGGATGCCAGGGAAAAGATCGCGAGAACCCTAAAGGCGGATGAAAAAGAGATCGTGTTTACATCGGGCGGTACGGAGTCTAATAATCTTGCGATTATCGGAGCGGCGATGGCAAACAGGCGTGCGGGAATGCATTTAATAACTACCTCAATTGAGCACCCCTCCGTTCTCAATGCGATGGAATATTTAAAGGAGCAGGGATTTGAGATTACGTATCTTCCGGTGGACGAAAACGGAATTATTTCGCTTGAGGATTTGCGTGAAGCGGTCAGAGAGGATACGATACTGGTATCCGTCATGCAGGTGAATAATGAAATCGGTGCAATTGAGCCGATCGAGCAGGCCGCGAAATGCATCAAGGAGAAGAATCCAAAGACGCTTTTTCATGTAGATGCCATACAGTCTTACGGAAAAATGAGGATTTATCCGAAACGTATGGGGATTGATTTACTCTCTGTCAGCGGTCACAAGATTCATGGACCGAAGGGATGCGGATTTTTATATATCAGGGAAAAAACGAAGATAAAGCCGATTATATTCGGAGGCGGGCAGCAGAAGGGGATGCGCTCCGGCACGGAGAATGTTCCGGCAATTGCAGGGCTGGCTGCCGCTGCCGTCGAAAGCTATGAGAATTTTGAGGAAAAGACGGCGCATCTGTATGAGATAAAAAAGGCGTTTACAGACGGCATCAGACAGCTGCCTGGAGCAGTGATAAACGGAAAGTGCGGGCAGGATTCTGCGCCCCATATTGCAAGCGTCAGCTTTACGGATGTCAGAAGCGAGGTGCTGCTTCACGATTTAGAGCAGCGGCAGATTTATGTGTCGGCAGGGTCGGCGTGCTCTTCCAACACAAAAAAGAAGGTCAGCGCCACATTAAAAAATATCGGTGTGCGGCAGGATTTGCTTGAGAATACGGTAAGGTTCAGCTTCAGCGTCCATACGACAATGGAGGAGATTTTATATGTCTTGGAAGAATTGCCCCGTATTTTACAGCTTCGCAGGAAATATACGAGACACTAGGAGAGGAGCGGATTATGTATCAGTCATTTTTGATTAAGTATGGGGAAATTGGGGTCAAAGGAAAAAACAGGTTTATCTTTGAAAATATGCTGATGTCTCAGATTACCCATGCATTAAAGCCGGTAGACGGTGAATTTGAGGTGCGTAAGGAGCAGGGGCGCATTTATGTGCAGGCAGTGTCGGAGTATGATTACGAGGAGACGGTAGAGGCGTTAAAGAGGGTCTTTGGAATTGTGGGATTTTGTCCCGTGATTCAGGTGGAAGATGAGGGGTTTGACAAGCTTTCGGAGGATGTAATCCGGTATCTGGATCAGGCGTATTCGGACAAGCATTTTACATTTAAGGTTAATGCCAGGCGTGCGAGGAAAAATTATCCTTTGGATTCTATGGAAATCAATGCCGCTCTCGGGGAGCGGATTCTTGAAGCGTTTCCCGAGGTTTCCGTGAATGTACACGAGCCAAAGGTCGTGGTGTCCGTGGAAATCCGCAGCCAGATTAATATTTATTTTGAAGAAATTCAGGGACCGGGCGGAATGCCGGTCGGCTCAAACGGAAAGGCAATGTTACTGCTCTCGGGCGGAATTGACAGCCCGGTTGCAGGGTATATGATTGCAAAGCGCGGTGTTTCTTTAGAGGCGACGTATTTCCACGCGCCGCCGTATACGAGTGAGCGCGCCAAACAAAAGGTGGTTGATTTGGCGTCAATCGTTGCCCGTTACAGCGGGCCGATTAACCTGAATGTTGTGAATTTTACGGATATCCAGTTATACATCTACGAACAGTGTCCTCATGAGGAGCTGACGATTATCATGCGCCGCTATATGATGAAGATTGCGGAGCATTTTGCAGAGCAGTCCAAATGTCTGGGACTGATTACCGGGGAGAGCATCGGGCAGGTGGCGAGCCAAACGATGCAGTCTCTTGCGGCGACGAATGAGGCTTGCAGTATGCCGGTGTATCGTCCGTTAATCGGTTTTGACAAACAGGAAATTGTGGAGGTGTCCGAGAAAATCGGGACATATGAGACCTCGATCCAGCCGTTTGAGGACTGCTGTACAATTTTTGTCGCAAAGCATCCGGTCACAAAGCCGAGCCTTAGCGTGATCAAGAAGTCGGAGACGAAGCTTGCGGAAAAGATTGACGAGCTGGTGAGAGAGGCGATTGAGACGGCAGAGGTGATAAAGGTAGAAGCGTAGGGATTATTAAATAGTAATATCTTCTTCTCGCGTGAGTGCGCATAAGCTTTTGTTCCGCGCGCGAAGCTGCGCATAAGCTTTTATATCATAGGAAAGTCATAGACTTTAGCACTTCGTGGCAATAAGGTCTTTCCTATGATGATGATGTTGGGGTCAAATAGCCCCAGTTAGCAACTTGAAAATTTCACAC